>CAYRBD010000021.1:0-31393 GCA_964422465.1 uncultured Chitinophagaceae bacterium | reverse complement strand
TTTTTGCTTTTTCTTTTATTTTTGCAATTGCTACATTGCAGCCTTTTTCGTGGGAAGAAGATGCTTAGCATAAGACCTCAAGAAAGCCTCTTTATTTAATAATCATAATATTATCGAAATAGAAAGTCTCATCTACGGTGTTTCCCGGTAAAAAGAAAGCCACTGTATTTAATAATTGTTCACTATTGGCAGCCCAATCGGTACTCCCTGCGTTCCATTTCAAAGTTGAAATCGGTATCTTGAAAAATTGCCACTCGTCAGGTAGAACCGTTATAGTGGAATAATTCTTATCTTGAGTAAAACCTGCATTGCCCCATTCTACATAAAGGTCTTCAGACATGCTGCCACCTTTCACCCAGAAAGATAAATACTGATAGTCAGAAGAATAAACCAAGCCATCAGTAGCACTACCTCCCCCCTGCCTAAATCCGTTGATCCACCAGGCATTTGCATTAAAGGTAGCATAAAAAGAGGAAGTACCACTCTTCGCAAAATCTGTACTTGTGCCCGTGGGCCCCCATGACCAGCTACCCCAGCCGTTCTGATAATCATCAGTAAAAAGCTGGTAGGCTTTATCTATATTATTCAATACCTCGGAAGATACAGCGGTATCTACTGTGCCATCAGATTGTTTATAGGCAAATACCAAATTACCCTGTGTAATATCATTGGTGCCAAACTGTAACGTAAGTACAGAATCTGTTTGATGAACAATCGTTACCTTATTGGAAGTAAGCCCTTTGGATGCCGTAGAAGTAGCAATACCCTTTAGCAACACCGACTGAATTCCACCAAAACTAAGACCGGATAGCGTAATTTGACCTCCGTTATAAAAGTCATAATCAGAAATAGTATGAATAGTTGGAGGAGGTGCCAAAATTACAAAATGATAGCTGGCGGTTCCATGCAATGTAGTTACTACAAGCGAATCAGTTGCCGCCGCTCCACTGGTAGGAACACCTTCCGAAGGCACTTGTACTATAATCGTTTTATCTGTACCTAATGCACGGTTAAAATAAGCCCTCGTACCATTAAAATAAACTGCGGTAGCCGAGCCTAGATTGGAACCATGAATAACGTAAAGGTTACCCAAACTACCCACAGTAGTAGCCGAATCTTCAGGAGCGCTGGAATTAGCAATAATCGTATCCGTGTAAGAGGTCAAATTTCCAGCAGTATCGTAAGACTGATGAGTAGTTATTACCGTATCATTGAGAATGGTTTTCCCAAAGGTATATACTCCGGTTATAGTGGGCTTTCCCTTTCCGGGCGTATAGCCCATGTAATCATCCTTTTTGTTACAAGCAATTAATGCTATGCCTAACAGTATTGATAACCATATAAAATGTTGATCTTTCATTTTCTATTGTTTTGAGATTTTACCATGTAAAGTTATAAGGTACGGGGTCATGCCCTAAATCAGGATCAGAAGCCAATTCATTAGCCGGCACCTGACAGTAAAAGTCGGAGTTCGTCAATTGTACTTTTGAAGAATAAATAACAGACTGATCGGGGTAGGTATTCGCATAAGTTCCTCGTTCCTGTTGAGCGATAATAGCAATCGCTACGGGATGTGGAGCAGACTGAATGCCATTGGTTGTTGTAGTAGGTTTAAAGCCGTCAATACGCCCCAAATCAAACCAATAATCCTGTTCCAACGCAAATTCCAGTCGTCGTTCATTCAATAACTGCTTGTAGGTGAATGAGGTTACTGGAGGAACACCCGAACGAGCCCTCACCATATTATAATATTTCAATGCAATCGGATCGGATGTAGAGGCCAAAGTATCAATACCCTGTCCTACCTCCGTATGAGACTGCTGTCCTAAAATAGCTTCCGCCTCAATCAATAGCACATCAGCGTAACGCATTATATAGGTATTATTTCCACCAGCCTGAGAGGCAGTACCATGCAACGAATTATCGGGATCACTGGGAGCACCTATCACATACTTTTTACACTGTGCCTGCGTACCCTGCGAACTTGCATTCAGCGGTAAAGTGAAGCCTCCACTATTTACATCCAATTCCGAATAATACTCGCCCGGTAACATAATGGTAAAGTGTCTTCGTACGGTATCTCCCCCTTCCGCTTCAAAAGCTCGTACCAAATCGATGGTAGGAGCCGCCGACCCATACCCGTCACCTGTTTGCGTAATAGCACTACTGTATGCCCAGGAGGCCTGAATAGAATTACCATAATCGTATCCACCGGTAGATATCCATTGCATTGCCAAAATAGATTCTTTGTTATTGTTATTATTACCTACGAATAAGTCACCGAAATTGGGTAACAACGAAAATTCTCCACTGTTAATCACCTTTTCGGCCTCTATTCTGGCGCTATCATAATTTTGCATGTACAAATAGACTTTTGCCAGCATTGCGGAAGCAGATCCACTGGAACCATGTCCCGTAGCAGCCACATTAGGCGTACAATTAGCCTCGGCAAATTTTAAATCCCGCACAATAAATTTGTACACATCCGGAATGGAACGAGTAGGTATGTTTTGAAAGTCATTAAGGTTTTCCGACGGATTCTCAATGAGTGGAACATTACCAAAGGTTCGCACCAGATAAAAATAGGCCACCGCCCGCATCAAATGTGCTTCCCCCAGCGCATTATTAATTGCAGCTTCCGAAATAGCAGAGGTATTGGCCGTTTTAATATTATTAATCAGCGCATTACACTGTGCGACAACCGTGAATGGAGAGTTCCATAACGTACGCAATTCCGTATTACTGTTAGAGACAGGCAACGACCCAAACATGGATACATCCGAGGACCAGGTTCGTAGATTCCCACTGGAGATTTCTGTTAACGCCCACCCACATTTATTATTCCAACCAAACCATGGTGTCCCATATAAGGGAGCCGTTGCAGCTACTAATTGATCAGCCGTTTGATAATAAGATCCGGTGGTAACGGAAGTTCCAGGAACACGATTAAAAAAATCTTTGGTACATCCGGCCAAAAGCGCCATGGACAATACCAACAACAATTCCGCAATATTATTAATTTTTAATCTCATTTGTCTGTTTTTTTTATACTTGTTAATAAGCGTTAAAACTGAATGTTGACACCAAACGTAAACACTCTTGGTGATGGATAACGACCAAGATCAATATTCTGCATAGTTGGATCCTGATTATAAGAACCTATCTCCGGATCAAGCCCGGAATAACCGGTAATTACAAACATGTTTTGCACACTGATATAAGCCTTCAAACGCTTCATAGATATATATTCTGCCCACTTATCAGGCAAGGTATAACCTAATCGTACATTTTGAAAACGTAAAAAAGAGGCATCCTCCAACCATCTGTCTGACATTACTACATTAGCATTACCCAATCCACCATAAGGGGCCGGTACATCAGTCTTGGTATTTTCAGGAGTCCAGAAATTCGCTGCATCCACCAATTGATTTTGGTATAAACTATTTAGCCCCATTAGCTGAATGGCCATTGCATTCAATATTTTTCCGCCTTGGGAGCCATAAATAAAAAGGCTCAATTCAAAATTTTTATAATCAAATGTATTTGTTAAACCATAGGTGAAATCAGGATTAGGACTTCCTAACGCGTATTCTGTATTAGGTGCGCCATCGTTATTCCCTTTATACAGAATGTCTCCCAGCCAAATATGATTGGCACTGGTACGATCACTCGTTACCTCTTGAGGAGTACCGGTAACATTTTGAGGATGCTGAGCCAGATAAGCCAATTCATCCTGAGAATTAATAATACCTTCTACCTTATAGCCATAAAATTCTCCTATTGGTTGTCCTACAATCGTTCTGGTAATGTTCGGCAACGTAATATAAGCCAATGATTTTGATTGTACAATAGCCGGTGCACCATTTAGCGACATTACCTTATTTTTGTAATGAGAGAAGGTTAACGTCGTATTCCATTTAAAATCCTTATGATTTACATTTACACTATTAATGGTAAACTCAAAACCGACATTTTTAATATTTCCGGCATTAACATAAGGAGCCGATATAACGGAGGTCTGATCACCGTAATCATTAGCCCCGCCAACAAGCAGTGCTGGTAATGGTTGATGGAAAAGGAAATTTTTAGCTGTTTTAATATAGTAGTCAAAGCTACCTGAAATGCGATTCCTCAAAAAGCCAAAGTCTAAGCCAGCATCAGATTGTATCGCTGTCTCCCATGTTAAATTTGGATTAGCAACATTAGATACAACGAAGCCGGTACCCTCAGCCGTATGTACTGTATGAAGTGCTGCACCATAAGCGTATGCAGGAACACTGGAGTTACCATTTGCTCCATAACTTAGCCTCAATTTTAAGTTATTAAGTACATCGTTCGCATTATCCATAAAATGTTCGCTGGATATTTTCCACGAAACTGCTATCCCTGGAAAGTAACCTACATTATGTCCTTCTGCAAAATTAGAAGATTTATCTCTTCGTATATTGGCTGTAATACTATATTTGTTATCGTAAGTATAGATAGCACGAGCAAGATATGACTCCATTACGGAAGTGCTATTATTTTCTGATGTTGGGTTTTGACTGGTAGCCAACGTAATACTCTTCAAAGAATTGCCAGCTACAAAGCCATTCCCGGCAAAGTGCAACTGGTCCCATTCTGACTGCCAAACCTCTCTACCCACCATCGCAACTAAATTACTTCTACCCCAGGTATGATTATAATTAAAATATTCTTTCCAACTCCAATAAATACTATTGCTAAGCATTCTATTCATGGAAGCTGTTTGATTAGTTTGCCATTTACTAGGATCTGTACCGGTCATTCCATAGGAATAGGTCGGATTAAATGTAAGATTATCTCCCCAATGAAAATCACCATCCAGTTCAGAATGCAAATAGAAGTCTTTGAAGAAATGAATATCCGCATACACACTTCCATTCACTTGACTTCTTACCAGATTATTCGTCTTAACATCTGCCTGTTGTACGGGGTTTAGTCCACCCTGAACAACCCCCGTAGAAGATACTGATGGACCAGCATAAGTACCGTCTGCATTGTATATTGGCTGATCCGGAGAAGCTAATAAGGCATAATAAACGATCCCCGTATTATCTCCCATGCCGGTATTTTGGTTGCTGCGCATACCGCCAAAGGTCCCCCCCATTTTTAACCAGCCGGCGACCTGTGAGTTAATATTGGCCCTGAATGTATAACGCTTAAAATTAAACCCCTGCACCGTTCCATCCTGGTCAAAATAACCTCCCGATAAATAGTAATCGGTTTTATTAGCACTTCCGGAAACCGAAAGATTATGACTGGTTTCAAGCGCGTTACTAAAGATCGCTTTCTGCCAATTTGTTCCGGGGCCTAATGCATCCGGGTTTACAAAGTCGAAACGAGGGCTCATGCCATAGGCTTTGGCCAGGCTATTTTGTAAACGTGCATATTGTTGAAGGTTCATCGTTTTCAAAAATTTCCCCTGTTGTTGTACACCAATATATCCATCGTAAGACAAAACCGCTGACCCCCGCCCCCTTTTAGTCGTAATAAAAACGACTCCGTTAGCGCCACGGCTTCCATAGATAGCAGTAGCAGCTGCGTCTTTCAATATATCAATAGATTGAATATCATTTGGATTAAGCATTGCCAGGGGACTAACGCTGGTTTCCTGTTGCGAACTACCCGGTGTTGTAAGCTGGACCCCTGGAGCATTGCCCGACATTTCTACCCCATCAATGACATAGAGTGGTTCGGATGCACCAAAACCGGTTATACCGCGAATATGTACAGATGTGTTACTGCCTGGTGCACCGGAATTTTGGGTAACTGTAACGCCGGCAGCCTTGCCCTGCATCATTTGATCAACACTTGCTTGTGGAATATTGGCAATATTCTCAGCAGAAATTGAAGAAACCGCACTGTTTAAATCACCTCGTTTTTGCGTACCATAACCAATTATTACTACCTGATCCAAATTGCCATAGCCTTTTATGAGTGCAACTTTTAACGGAGCAGTGATATGGGATACCGGGATAAACCTGGCTGTATATCCAATGTATGAGAATCTCAAGGTATCCTCTTCCTTAGCAAGGATTGAAAAATGACCGCCATCGTCTGAGACTGTTCCTACATTCGTACCCTTCACTCTGATGGTAACCCCAATCAAAGGCTCTCCACTGGAGGAATCAACCACTGTACCCGTAATATCCTGAGTTTGAGCTGAGGACTTACCGAAGCTCAATACCAAAGCAGTTAACAGCATACATACTACTCGTGCCCCGATAATATAAAACCGAAGCTTCTTGATCTGTAGATTATAAACCTTTTCCATAATTAATCTGGTCTTTTAAATAAAAAATTAAGTTCTAACGATCTATTTTTATAGTGATTGATTGGCCGTCATAGGACAGCATCTTGTCTGCCAATGTTTTAGAATCCAATGCCTTGGGCTCCTGTGGCGTTATCCATTTTATCTTAAAAAGCCTCTTTTTTAACATTCCTTCAAAGGAGCCTTTCCTTTCTCCTATTCTCAATGTATGGCCGGTCTCATGATATTCAAGGGGGATAATAGAATAGCTACCTTTTTCATAGTCATTGGTTATGCCATCATCTTCATAGAGATTGAAATGACCATCCCGGCCTGCGTACACAAATAAGGTTATTGTATCTGCCGGTTTATGTTGTGTATATTGCAGAGCAGGACCAAAAGGAATAATAGAACCTGCTTTTACAAAAACAGGAATCCGACTATAGGGAGCATCCGCGGCTATGGTTTGTCCGCCTTTGAAATATTTCCCATTATACAGATTATACCAATCAGTACCTTCATCAGGTAAATATACCTTCCGGGTGGTAGCTCCATAAGTATAAACCGGGTTAACTAATAAACCAGGACCAAACATATATTCATCCGTTGTATTTCTAGCCATAGAGTCCCCGGGAAAATCCATAGCAAGTCCGCGCATGAGGGTGTAATCGTTTAAATAAACAGCACCCGCCAGAGAATAGATATAGGGCAAAAGCCGATAACGAAGTTTATCATAATATATCATACTTTCGTAGGCAGGGCTTCCTTCCGGTGCCACATTAAAGGGTTCCCGGTAAGGATATTGGCCGTGGGCTCTAAACAATGGGCAAAAAGCGCCAAACTGAAACCAGCGGGTAAACTGTTCACGCCATTCTTTTAAGTTGGCTTTATCAGGATGTTGATAACGTCTCTCTGTGGCAAAGCCTCCAATATCCATAGTCCAGTATGGATTTCCTGAAAGGGAATAGCTAATCCCCGTAGCTATTTGATTTTTCATATCCCACCAGGTAGCACCTATGTCGCCACTCCAATTTGCAGCCGCGTATCTCTGGCTTCCGGCAAATGCAGAACGGGTCAGAATAAAAACCCGCTGCCCGGGGCTGGCCTCCCGTTGGCCGTTGTAAAAGGCTTTGGCCTGCTCAAGAGAATATGCATTAAAATTTCTGGTCGATGGCTCTAAGGCTGTAGGCTCCATCAACTCCTTGCGTGTTTTTATAGAAACATTGGATAATATATCTGGCTCTGTAGCGTCCAGCCACCAGGCATCTACCCCGAGGCTAAACAATCTCATGTTTACCAGGCCCCAAAAGGCCTTGCGAGCATCCTTGTTAAAAGCATCGTAAAAAGTGGACACATATCCTACCCAATCCTTCGTGCTGTCTTCCACATTTTTTTTGTAAAGCCATCCTTTATCCCAAAAGTCCTGAAATACCTTTGTGCCGGTATAGAATTTAGGCCATACTGAAATCATGAAATGCGCATGATACTTTTTATGTAGTGTATCTATCATTCCTCCCGGATTGGGATACCGGGCAGCATCAAATTTTTGATTTCCCCATTTATCCTTTTCCCAGTAAAACCAGTCCTGTACAATATTGTCCAAGGGAATTTTTCTTTTCCTGAATTCTTTTACTACATCCAAAATTTCCTTTTGTGAACTGTAGTGTTCCCGGCTTTGCCAGAAACCATAAGCCCAAAGTGGCATGATGGGAGCCTTGCCCGTAAGCCGACGATAACCGCTGATGACGCTATCCATATTTTGACCGAAAATAAAATAATAATCTATTTCCTGTCCCATTTCGGAGGCGAGTGAAATCTGCCGTTTTTGTTCCGGTGTTTCCGCAGGCGCCCATTTTAAAGACAAGAAGGATTCTCCACCATCTGGCAACCATTTTATTTTGACCGGATATTTCTTACCTTTTTGCATTTCAAGGCTCAATATTTTTTCTGCAGGATTCCAGGGTTGACGCCAGCCACCAGGTCCATTCTGCCCTTTGGCAAAAGAAGAAGAAGGGAACAACAAATGGCCATTTATCCATACTTTAATGTACCCGCCCCAATACAAACGAAAAGTATGCATTCCGGAATAGGGAGAAACAAGATAGCCTTCCCAGGTTACGGCAGAAGCTGGCGACAACTCTACCCCTTTTGGTAAATGAGACAGGTCCTTTAAAAATTCATAATCTATCGTTTTTTCTTTACGGACGACCTTGTTTTTGCCCTGCTTTCCTGAAACATAAGTTGCCGTGAGTCCACCTCTTTCCCCTTTTACATTATATAATTGCATAGAATCCAGGGGCCGGTAAGGATGGGGATCCCCATAATAGGTAATAGCATTGTTATCCCATAGGATTCCAAAATGGTCAGGAGAAACAAGAAAAGGAACGTAGGCTTCCGAATTACGCTGGATCAGGGCGACATCCTTGTCCCTTATATCTGTGTATCCCAATTGATTGCCTCCCAGGCCATACAAAGCAGCATCTTTCTTGTCATTCCATTTTTGTTGCAGATGATAAGCCGGAACCCCTTCTACGGTATCGGGGATGAAAGTGCGTCCCTCTTTTTCCTCCGCCAATAAGAGATGGCCGGAAGCATCCTTAAACTGCACCCGGCCATTCTGTAAAGACACGATCGCCTGCAGAGCCGAAGTACAAAGTACCAGACTATCCTTGTGCTTATGGACTTCCCAATGAACTTCCGGATGCTCTTCTTTAGAGATCATCAGGCTTTTGGGGCGGGAGAATTCTTCATCAGGAGAAGCCGTAACACGAATAATATGGTCACTTATAACCTGTAACCGCAACTTTTCCGTATTGTTATCTCTTCTGTTGATGGAGACAATAATTCCCCGGTCGGTTTTATAATAGTCTTTATACCGTTTACAACTATATAAAGTAAAACTCCCTCCTAACCATAAAATAATCAGTACGTAATTTGAATATTTTTTTTTCAAAGTTATGTTATTGATAAATGCATATAAACAATCCCTATATAATACTTCGTTTTATCTGCTCATTATTTTTATACCCTAGAAGGCCTGCTTTTCCGATAATATTTGCCTGGCCGCCAACACCAAAAACATATAATGTGAAGACCCTCCTCCCATAACATACTCAGTCTGTTGCCACAAATATGGAAATTTTAGTAATTCCGGAAAATCAGGCCGGATCAATGCCGTACCTGAAACTACCCCCCCGGGGATATAAGACCAGTCGGCTCTATTAAATCCGTAAGCTACTGTCACTGATCGGGTGCCCACACCGGATGCAAAAGAAGAAGTATTGCTTCCCGGATGACACCCTAAAACAAAATTGAGAGCATTGAAGATATAGTCGGGAGAGAAGATATCAGGATAAGATTTATAGAGGAAATAATGTTTAAATCCAAAAGATTGAATGTCCCATCCCGCTCCCCAGATATAGGGTTGATAGGGGATTCCGTAGGGTGTTTCGGTAGCTTCTTTCTCTAAAACCAATTGCAGTCCTTGCAATCCTTCACGAATGGATTTAGTAAAATTCGCATTATTCAGTTTCTTTTCGGCTCTCCCTATAAACCATCCAACGTATTTAATGTGCTTTTTAATCCATGACATCTCCTTCAGTAAATAATGGCCGTAGGCTTCGTCTCCCGTAGCGAGGTAAAGTTCGGTGGCAGCATGTACCCTGGCTGTTGTGACACGGTCAGATTGCCCTTTTGTTATACGAAAAAGATTCTGAGCACAATCTAACGCCTGGGCACTCAATGTGTCATTAAATCCACTTAAGACACGCGCTGCTGCAGCCATATAGGCGGCAATGGTCAATTCTCTTGCCGGATTCTCTTCAGTAAACACCCACCGATCATCCTCATTTCCCGGAATGTTATCTGTCATATTGGTTCCATCTCCCAATAGGACATATTGACGTAAATTATTGCTGATCACCCCTCTAAATAAACGTCCCAGCGACCGATATCCGGCAATTACATTCAAGGTCCCGTTTTCCACCTGTTGTAATATATCCGGTTTTCCATCCGGTTGATGGATTTCAGTAACATGATGAATTTGATCAACAGAAGTAACATCATAATCAATCCCAAAAGATTCATACGCCAAAGCAAGAATATAAGCTTCTCCCGCTTGCGATTCTACCCGTAAATCATAATCCCCTGCGTCATGCCATCCTCCAATATTAAGCCCAGGAACTTTGTCATCTCCTTTATAAGAAGTAAAGGTAGAGGGGCCTTGTACATATCCGTCAAAATGATTATAATTGACCGGAGCCATCTTCGCATCATCCATGTGACACAGACCATGCCATACTCTATATTTCTCATTCACTCGCATATGACACATCTGAATGGGTAAAAAGTATTCCAATACAGGTTGCCATATTCCACGATCATATACATCTTCTGCAATACGAAAAACAGATGATTCTGATTTACCGTATCTTATCTTGTATAAGCCGCATTTTTCAATATCTGAAAAATCAAATTTTAAGTAATTATATCTTAGAAAATGTCCCCATTCTGTCGCCTTTTTTTCCAACACTTTTTCCTCTCCATCCGGGGTTATTTTATAGAGTGCAGGGATGGCTCGTTTCTTCTCTCTTTTATCCAGCTCTACGATTGCAGTCTTGGGTTGCGAGGGTTCATATCCAACCTGAGAAGTTTGAACTACAGGCTTATATCTCCAGTTTTTGACTATATTGGGGGTAATAACCCATTTAATCGCATTTGTAGTCTTTCCCCTTGATACCTCACTTCTCACTACAAACCAACCGTTGTTGTGGTTCATCCGTCCGTCATAGAGCTTTAACTCAGTTCCTTCAGTTTTGATGGTAAACCGGTGATAAGAATCATCGGGCGATACCGTTAGTTCTTTACCAATGGCATAGGGTTTTGCTATGATATCATCCGCAACAATAGGACTGTATCCCTTCCCTATCAGATGCTTTAAGGAAGCTTCTCCCTGGGGGTTAAATTTTCCGGGCAGGCGATCATTGGGTAAAGTCTTTTGGGTAGGCCCATTAGGCTGCCTCGGGAAAATGCCGCTTTGATGATCCATTATCCATGATTTACCGAATAATGCTCCTGGAAATAACTCAAGATTAAATCCTACCTTACCAAGGAATTCTTCAGGTATCGGTTTGTCCAAGTCAACTTTTATGATCACAGCACCATCTACCCCTTTGACGGTAACTGAATAATTAATCACCAGATCAGGATAAATCATCGGATTAAAACCGGTCAAATGACGGGATGAATCCGGATACATCAGATGGGTTGTTATGGTATTGGTGACCGAATCCACCTCTCGATGAAGTTGTTTGGGAACCGGTTGCCATTGCCCGGGAGTCGCTTCCAGTCGGATATCTCCATTAGTGGCAATGCGATCCCCATTCATAATTAAAGACACTCCCCCCTGATGTCCCTCCGGGTATATATCATCAAAAGCCATCACATTTACCCCACTCGCCTGAAAATAGCCCGAAGGAGTCAATTGCAATGTCTGAGCATCCGCTCGATTGAAGTATATCGACAAAAGAAAAAATAAGATTAAAAAAGAACCAACCTCTTTATTCTTCCTTGAATTTTCCATGGTCACAGTTGTTTTAGCTTATTGAGCTCAGGATTAAAAGCATGATATTAATACTTGTTGATTGACTGAACGGCATTTCCGAGGAAAATATAATTAGCACTCCCTCCTACTGTCACTTCATTCTCACCCCATAAAAAAGGCCAATCCTCCTTGTTCTCAGGGAAATCAGGCTGAATCAATAAAATGCCGGGGACTATTCCACCCGCAATAAAGCTGAAATCAGCTCTATTATTCCCATAAGTAACCTTCTTTGACCGGGTACCTACGGCAGATACAAAGGAAAGATTTGAATAGGGATGACAACCAAAGATATAGTTCAATCCTTTATAAACATATTCCTTATTCATCAAATCCGGATAAAACTGATGTACATAGAAATTGGTAGTGGCAAAATTGACCACGTTGCCGCTCCCTCCCCATCCTCCTAAGGCAATAGGAACCCCATAAGGATTCTCCTCTGAATAACGATCAGCTATCCTTTTATATTTGATGACATAATCACGCAATTTCTTTCTATAACCGGCATCCATATAAGGTATCGCCCTCAATGCAGTTCCGATACCAGACTCAAGATGTTTATCCAGGTTATTCCAGACTGCCTCTGAAAAGGATTGAGCATATTTGTCGTCTTTAGTTGTAATAAATAACTGCAATTCGGACAATTCCTTCATGCGGTTACCAAATATTTTAGAGAAGCCCGAGGAGTCTCTCTCTCCGGCATTCTCATTCTCTCTCCAAAGCTTTTTAGCATAAAAAATGCTCTGTTGGGATAAAGTATCATTAAAATCTTTTAATACTCTGCTTGCTGCAGCCAAAGCCGCAGAAGTATAATAATCCAGGAAAGTGGTCCTTCCGGTAAAGACCCAGCGATCGTCCATGATACCACTTGATTTACCATCCGTTTCATAGGAATCCAACTTCGAGTTATAGGGCAGGTTATCCGTTTCATCTATTGCATCTCCCAGATGGGTATATTGGTGTAATTCGGGCACTACAATTCCTCTTACCGGATGACCTATATTTTTCACCTGTGATACCATATTCAGCGTACCATGCTGAATCTGTTGCAATATATCGGGTTCCCCATCCGGACGATGGATATCCACATATCTGGTAGGGTAGTCAACAAAAGTCTCATCACGTTCGGGTTTAAATTTTTCCCAGGTATCTACGAGGCTCAATACTGCATCACAATGGGAGGCTGTTTGAATATCAAAATCCCCTGCGTCAAACCATCCGCCAACAGCTAATCCGGGAATACGTTCCAGAGGTTTGTATTTGGTTTGGGTGGTCGGCCCCATACTGTATCCATCGAAATGTTGATGATTAACGGGAGCCTGCAATGCATCATCCAGAAAGGGCGCCCCATGCCAAACACGATAGGCTTCATTTACTTCCATATGATCCATCTGCACCGGGAACCAAATATCCAGAGTGGGGTGCCATATTTTATCATACACGCCGCAGTCAATAGAGAAAGTATTCGTTTTCCGATCACCATATTTAATAAAATAAATCCCCGGATCTTTAATCATACTAAAATCAAACTTCGCATATTGATAACGAAGGTATCTGCCCCACAGATTCACCTTCCCTTTAAGTTTTTCCACTTTTTCCCCCTCTGGTGTAACCTGAAACAGAGACGCTACTTTAAGAGGTTCATCATTTTTGTCTAATTCTATCACGGCCACCTTTTTTTGGTTTGGTAAATAGCCTACCTGTGAAAACTGAATAACCGGTTTACGTTTCCAATGAGGTATGGCATTGGGCTCTACATACCAGGAAAGGACTTTGCCTGTTTTATGGGCAGGTAATAAACTACGAACGACAAACCATCCATTCTGTGCCAAATTACGGCCATCAAATAACATCAAATCTCTTCCTGAAGTTTCTGAAACAATACGAACTCTTCTCTCATCATCATCAGGGGCAAATACAAACTCTTTCCCGGTAGCTATCGATAGAGGGATAATAAATTCATCTCTTCCTCTATCGTCAAAGGTATTGTGTCCAGCAAACTGAGGGATCTTTTTTTCAGCTGATTCCATCTTTGTTGAGCTGCCCGGATATAAAGGGAAATTTGCCGGCTTCCCATCATAAAAGAATATTTTTCCAAAATAAGCCGAGGGTAAAAACTCCAAATTAAGCCCGGCTGATCCAATCAATTCTTCAGGAACCGGCTGGTCCAGATAGACGCTGATCTCAAACCCCTTATTCTTAGTTTTTACCACTACCCGCGAATCAAAATCAAAGAGTTCATACCTCAGTCCCACTTCAATACTGTTTTTTCCCCGATTCACCACCCGACTGGTCATAATAGGTACTTGATCCCACTGTTCAGGTGTATTTTGTAAACGGACGGCGCCTCCGGTAGCTGTTCTTACTCCATGGTGGATCAACTGAATTGCGGAAGTTTTCTCGTCAAAAAACATACCGTTATAGCCAGAACTAAAGACCAAAACATTTACCCCTGGTTTTTCAAAATAGGCGGAATCGTTGATCTGTAGTACTTGTGAAAATAGATTTCCGGACCATAACAACAGGAACAGAAATACCCCAATCTCCCCAAATCTGAAATATATCTTCATCTTCTCTAATTTTAATAAGCATTCCTTCCACTTATTCTTTCATTTTAAACACCCGGAAGGAATGTGGTTTTACGGTAATACTGTAAATATTTTTCTCTTTCTGATGATCTGCATTATAATTCACTGTATTATTCCTTTTATCTCCGATAAACTGTCGGTTATTACTGAGATCATCAATTTTTTTAAAACGACCGGGAGTAACCACACGAACCAGGGTTTCTTTATCTAAAAAAGATTCTATTATAAAAGTATTATTGTCGTAAACATATAAACTAATTCCTGACGGCCCCTCTATTTGTACAGGTAATTGACTCCCCAAAATTTCTCTTAATTTATTTAAGACTCCCGGTGGATAATTATACAAATCAGAGAAGTTGTCGGGAATAGTCAATACATAAAGATGGCCCTTTGAATAATCTGCCTCATGCAAGATAGGCCAACCGTTTTGGCCACCAATACCCGAGATTATTTCCCAGGAATCATTGGTAAGGTATTGTATCTGGGGGATCAAAATTGGTTTATTCCCTCTTATTATTGGTTGAAATCTACCTGTTATATATTTTTGAACAAAAGCTTTTCTATTGGTATATCTGAGTTCTACAATATCATTTAATTGGGTTTGAATTTTTTTTAATAGCCCTGAAGTAATAACGACTGTTTTACCATCAGTCAATTGTTTTTTTATTTTATCTACAATATGATTATCAAAACTGGCTTCCCCGGTTAATAATATGATGCTGTCTTTAGAAGGGAAATTCGGATACATATTCATGGGCAAACCTATCATACCAAGATAGTTTTGTAGAAAATCCTCTCCGACTGCATTATAAGGGCGATAACTTTTGATCCCTATTGGATTGCCCAATTCTCCTAAAAATGAATCTATTTTTTCAAAGGTATAACCCGCTACTCTGGCAATCATAGTAGGTTTAGACGACTTTCCCTCATTGTAACTAACCGGAGTATGCATCATTTCATCATAGTCAAAACTAGTATGCTGTCCCTGCCACGGTGCCCTGCCATTATGTGAAATCGACTTAAGAATACTACGAAAATCAAAAAGAGTTTGTTCTGGTGCTTTTGCAAATAAGGTAATCCAAAGTTGTTCGGCGTAACGATCATAGTAATCGCTTCCAAAAGGATCAACCCATCCTCCTCCATTCCTTCCAGGTGCAATATTCTCATAATATCTAAAAATATTATACCCTAAGTATTGTTGCAAATGTTGTGCTGAAGTAACCGCATCTCTGGTTTCAGTACCCGTATAAATGCCGTCAAAGATTTTGGGTTCATCTTTCAAATTAAAGCCAAGTCCCTGAAAATGTTCATACCAATTAGGAAATTTAATCACCACCTTTACATTTGGGTTAACGGCTTTAGCCGGACCAACGACCAATGATTTAGCCGCTTCAGTCATCTTTTTCAAACGGTAATCTGTCCAACTCAGGTCACCTTTATCTTTAATAGCTCCATCATTTTTACAATTGGTAAAAAAGAAATCATCCAAAATAAATTCATCGAAATTTTGAGCAGTAAATTTTGATAACTTTTCAGCTAATTTTCGATCTTCAGGATCACTATAGCAGAAAGTCTGAAACCTATTGGGTTCACTTATCGTATAAGTAATTCCGCCAGCCACCTCAATTTCACGGTCTTTAAAAAACTTTTTCACAATATCCAACGTTCCCTGATCCACAATATTCAGGTCCCTGTGAGTTTCGAGATATACTTTATCCACCTTTAATTGACGAGATATTTCATTCCAAAGCGGCTTTAGATAATGAGTGGTATCCTTCATCTGAATTACTTCGTAAGCGCGACAATAAACAGATACCTTAAAATTCTTGTAGTGTTGTGCCCTAGCTACATTGAAAAGAAGGAGAAACAAACAATAGCCTATCCATTTTTTCATTATCGTCTTTTTAACATTCAGTCAGTTTAATATTCGAATAGGAAATAATTCAAAACATAAAATATCTGCAACTGTCGTCGATTCTCTATAACTGCCGATCATAATTTATAAAACCGAAACTAAAATAATGTATATTATATCTATTGTAACTTCGGGTTTGCCGATGTTTCCGAATTAGGAATAGGAAGAAAATCTTTTTGTCCGGGTTTGGGATCAGGCCGAATAGAAGGATAATATCCTCTGTTTCTCCATCTCAGGATGTCAATATTATTTACCTCTTCACCAGCTAATTCTACAGATCTTTCGTGCATAACAGCTTTAATCGCATCCTCCTTTGTACTGGCGGTAACGGGAGGCATATTAACGTCGGGCCTTGAACGTACCTCATTAATATAGCCGGCGGCGTCTTGTGGTGTTCCCACCTCTGCCTCACACTCTGCCAACATCAATAATACATCTGCATAGCGTATTAATCTGTGATTCAACCCATCGGGATGAAAATCCAGATCATCAGTCCAATCCAAAATAGAATATTTTCGATAAATCCTTTTTTCTGTAACTCCATTTAAAGTACTTGTTGCCACATTCATATCCGCAGCGGTCAAAGTTACGCCCGGTTCAGTCCCTCCCTTGGTTAAGACCTTATCTCCTTCCTCCCAAAAGGTATAATTAAATCTTGGGTCTCCAGGTTCAAACTCTTTCAGGATGACATTGGAAGGAATAATATTTCCCCAAACAGTACCATACTCCTGACTTCTCACAGAGGTAGCCTCTGATGTGGTTCCTTCCCCATCATAATTCCAATTAAAATTATCTGTACCACGATCATAAAATACAACCTCAAAAATAGATTCATCATTAAACTCGTGTCCTTCGGTAAAAACTTTCTCTCCTAAAGCAACATCCCCATCAAAGTTGTACAGAAAATGACCCATGAGGCTGTATTTATTATATATCTCTAATAGGGCCGTCTTGGCAGCATCATAATCCCCCTTTTGCATCTGAACACGACCAAGCATGGCATAAGCGGCCCCTCTGGTAGCTCTTCCCTTATCTAACGGCACCCAATCCAATCTGGAAACTGCATCTGTCAAATCATCTATAATTAATGAATAAATATCTGAAACAGAAGATTTCGGTTGATACCCATCAGCTTCTTTACTATTTTCGGTATAAACAGGGACCTCTCCAAATTGGGAAACCAATTCAAAATAGGCCCAAGCCCTTAAAAATTTAGCCTCTCCGATGGTCTCTGATACTAAATCAGGTTCATCTGTTACATCCGCGCCTTTTTCTATTACCAGATTGGTACGATTGATCATTCTATAAAGCCCGGTCCAATAGTCTGTCAATACACTATTGGTAGTGGAAGGTGAGGGCTGTGTAAGCAACTCGGCTCTTGGGGCTTCTAACTGGGAACCACCAGCTGCCATTTCTGAGCCCCTCATATCATGTACAAAGAACCATTCACGCCCTACCAACTGGCCGGACCTGAGTGTAGAATAGGCTGCGTTGACTCCTTCTTGAAGCTCTGCGGCAGTTTTAAAATAGCTTTCACTTGTTGGATTGTTTTCATCAAATACATTGAGTTTTTTTGTGCATGACCCAGAAAAAATTGTACAGAAAAAAATCAATATTATAAGAATGTTTATTGAATGTTTCATCATGTTTACTTTTTTAAGATTACTTAAATATTTCTAAAAATTAGCTTGAATTCCTATTTGGAAGCCTTCGGGCTGCGGATAAACGGCATAATCAATTCCATTTGTCAAAGAAGCAGACGGTGTTCTGTTACCTACTTCCGGATCAAATCCTTTATATTTGGTAAGGGTAAGTATATTTTGTGCTGATATATAAATTTTAAAACTTCCTACTACTCCATTTGTTATGGACTGGAGCGTATTTTCCGAAAAATCATAGCTAAGCATTACATTTTTCAGCCGTAAGTAGGAACCATCTTCCAAAAATCTATCCGATGGACGAGCATTATCATTAGGATCACCTGATATTATCCGGGGTATATCGGTATCCGTATTATCCGAAGTCCATGCATTCAGCACCTGAGTTCCGGCATTAAAAAATCGAATCATGCCCTCAGTCGCCGTCCTTGTAGCATTATAAATCTTATTCCCCTGAACACCCTGAAAGAACAAAGTCAGGCCAAAATTCCTGTAATTCGCTGAAAGGTTCAGAGAATAGGTGAATTTAGGAATAAAACTCCCTAAGAAAGTTCTGTCATACGAATCAATCACTCCATCTGGCTTTCCGTCGGGTCCTGAAATATCTTTGAACATCAAATCACCGGCATCCGTGCCATCAGCCTGAAATGCATGGTTGGCCACCTCCTGACTATTTTGAAAAGTTCCCTCTAAAACATAACCATAAAATGATTGTACCGGATGTCCCGCGGAAGTACGAGTAACCATATAGCCCTCAGTGAAATCGGCGTCATTACCGGCCTCAATACTTGATACCCCGGGTGCCAGGCTCAATACTTTATTCGTGATAATACTAACATTTCCCAGGGCATTCCAGGTAAAGTCTCCCCGGTTTTTATTATACCCCAATTGTAATTCCACTCCAGTATTTTTCATTGAACCTGCATTTGTGGTTACACTACTATTCAAATACCCCATAGAAGGAGGCATAGGAACGGCAAGAATCAGGTTATCTGTGTTACGTTGGTAAAATTCAAGGGATAAAGTAGCGGCATTATTAAATAACCCCATATCAAGTCCAACATTGAATTGTTTGGTCGTCTCCCATTCCAAATTGGTATTACCGAGGCTTTGAATTGAAGAAGCCGCTCCGCTTCCATAAACATTTCCAAAAGGATAAAACGTACTACCGGCACTTACACTTGCTAACCATGGAGTAGCTCCAAGAACCGCTCCATTAAGCCCGGTAAGGCCATAACCTGCACGAAGCTTCAATTCTGAAATTTTAGAGTTATTTTGTATAAATCCTTCCTGGTCTATTCTCCAGCCTAAAGAAGCTGATGGAAATGACTTCCATTTCTTACCCGGCGCCCAATAAGAACCTCCATCTCGCCGGATAGCCGCGTTCAAAAGATACTTGCCTTTATAATCATAAGTTAAACGACCTACATAGGATACAATATTTAAATCCTGGGTAAGGGTCTGTACAAAAGAATTACTTGCATTATTCAATGTTTTGAGATCATTCGAAGCCTGGTTCCCATTCGCATTCTCATTTTTTATTCTTTGTCCCTGATATTCATAAACGGCTGTCAGATTCAGATGGTGGTCCCCAAAGGTCTTATCAAAAGTAAGTTGTTCGGTATATAGCTGAACCGTTGACAAAGACCTGTTATTTGTAATAGTGGCCAGAAGTGCACTCGAACCGGCTATTGCTCCGCCATCATCAAAAATTGGTGAAAACCGGTAATCCAGCCCATTGGAATAATCAACACCAAATACCGAACGAAATTTTAACCAATCCGTAAAGTTAACTTCTATAAACGCGGTTCCCAAAATCTTTAGAGTCTTGCGGTGACCAGGATTCTTCAACTTAGCATCCTCAACCGGGTTAGTCGGATCTCCCCCATCCAAAGTCGCATTAACCCCCCTAAATCCACCCTGTGTAGTAGGATCATAAACAGGCATGTAGGGCATCATGCGGATAACATTCAAAAGATTAGAGCGGGATCCGGTTTCATTATTATCGTAACCCTGGTCTCCATAGGCCATGTAAAGGTTTTCTCCAAAAGAGAATACTTTACTGATCTCATGATCGGAATTAATTCGGAAATTATATCGCTTAAAGCTGGTTGACGGAGTGGTTCCTTTCTGATCAAAATATCCGGCTGAAGCATAAAATTTGGAAATATCATTTCCTCCCGAAAGTCCGATATGATGTTGCGTTACATACCCTCTTCTGAAATAGGCATTCTGCCAGTCTGTTATGTTATTCCCATAAGTTTTATCTGCTCCCTCATAAATGGGTTTATTTACCCAGGGATCCTGGCGTCTCGCAACTTTCTCGCCATTATAAGCAATTGCATATTGATCGAATTGTTCAGGGTTTAACAAGCTTAGTCTTTTAGTTACTTTCTGGGTCCCATAATAAGAATCAAGACTGACATGCAAATTTTCATCTTTCTTTCCCTTTTTTGTAGTAATCATAATTACTCCATTGGTACCTCTCGAACCATAAATGGCTGCTGCAGAAGCATCTTTCAATACATCTACAGATTCAATATCCCGCGTGTCAATCATAGACAAATCTCCTGTGGGGAATCCATCAATAACATACAAGGGATTGGAAGCATAGCTGATAGAACTGATTCCTCTTATACTCACAATAGGCTCCGTTCCGGGGCTCCCATTATTGGTTACCTGCAACCCCGGCACACGGCCTTGTAAGGCTTGCTGGACACTTATTACAGGTGATTCTGCTATTATTTCACTCCCCACACTAGAAATAGCGCCAGTCGTTTCCTCCTTTTTTTGTGTACCATATCCTACAACAACAACTTCCTCAAGACCAGTCGATTTGGGAGTAAGTGCTATATTCACCATAGTTTTCCCATCAACAGAAACTTCCTGACTATCAAAGCCTAAGGTCGTTACAATTAATATGGCATTATCAGGAACAATTAAAGTAAACCGTCCCTTCTCGTCGGTTGTAGTCCCTTTAGTAGATCCCTTAACCGATACCGATGCACCAGGGATAGGGTCTCCAGTGGATTCATTAGTTACCGTTCCGTTCACTTCTATGTCATTCATCTGCCCTCCTAATACGGATATAGCATCCACGCTTTCCTCAGGAATCGGAATCCGCCAATTATCTTTCAGCACTTCGGTTAATTTGACGTTTTCAGAATTAACACTTAACCTTTGTCGTGAATATCCCTTAGCCGGTACCTGGATAAGAGCTATCACCATGAAAAACAGAGTTAATCCTATATTTTGTAAGACTTTGGCATTTAGCCTTTCAGAAGAGTCCAAGATTTGTAATGTAATTTTTTTTCTATACATTTCATTAGATTTATGAGTGAATTAAATTTCAACTACTTAACTACACAAATGTATTCAAAACAATATCAGGTAATAGTATCAATTTGTAAGGAATTAGGGTATATTTTGTAAATTCAGGCGGGAAAATTATAATAAAGGGGGGGAAATGTAAAATCTGGCTGTTTAACCTGAAAAAATAAAGAATATTTCCGGGAAAAGATTCATCTTTGGAAGATATAAAAATCATCTTTTTATTTTGTTACTCTTAAAATTCCTCAAAAAATGGCCAGATCAGCACGCTTTTACTTATTGGGTATCCTCTTTTTTTCTTTTGCAGCCTGTCAAAACAAGGCGTCTATCCCTCATCATAGAAAAATCAGCTTCGATTCCCATTGGCATTTTCATCTGGGGGACCTTCCTAATGCAGAATCTACCTCTTTTAATGACAGCAGTTGGCGACTGCTCAATTTACCGCACGATTGGAGCATAGAAGGGAAATTTGATAAAAATAATCCGGCCGGTGTGGGTGGAGGAGCGCTACCCGGAGGAATTGGTTGGTACCGCAAAACCTTTACCGTACCAGTGAAAGATTCGGCGCTCTTAAAATTTATTGATTTTGATGGCGTTTATGAAAACAGCAAAGTATGGATAAATGGGCATTACCTGGGCAACCGGCCCTATGGATACAGCTCATTCCGGTATGAATTAACGCCCTATTTACATTACGGGAATCAAAAAAATGTAATAGCCGTTCGGGTAGATAATTCTCGGCAGCCCAACTCCCGCTGGTATTCCGGTTCAGGGATTTACAGAAATGTATGGTTGGTAACGACGGATAAAGTCCATGTAGGGCACTGGGGGACTTATGTTACTACACCGAAGGTGAGTAAAGAACAAGCGGAGGTCTCTATAAAAACAACGGTCAAAAATAATTTTAATAACGCCGGGAAGGTGCAGTTGATAACCCGCATCCTTGACAGCAGCGGAAACAAAGTGGCTCAGACACAATCTGAACAAAATATCGCAGCAGGCAGTAGTTGGACCTTTTCTCAAAACCTAAGCCTGGATCATCCCGAATTATGGAGCGTCCAACGCCCTATGGTGTACACCGCCGTCTCTGAAATCAGATACAATGGCCAGACAACCGACCAATATAAAACGGATTTTGGTATTCGTCGTTTTCATTTTGACCCGCAAAAAGGATTTTTCTTAAATGGCAAACATTTAAAAATAAAAGGCGTCTGCGACCATCATGACTTAGGCAGCCTGGGAGCCGCGGTAAATACCAGAGCTATTCAAAGACAACTGGAACTCTTAAAAGGAATGGGCGCCAATGCCATCCGAACCTCTCACAACCCACCGGCTCCTGAACTTCTACAACTCTGTGATCAAATGGGTTTCCTGGTGATGGATGAAGCTTTTGACTGTTGGAAAACGGGAAAAAACAAATACGACTACCATATCTATTGGGATCAATGGCATAAGAAAGACCTGTCAGACATGATTCGCCGTGACAGAAACCACCCCTCTATCATCATCTGGAGCATTGGCAACGAAATTCCAGACCAATGGGATACCGCCGGAGCAACTATTGCAAGAGCATTATCCGGGATAGTCCGTTCTTTAGATACCACACGCCCGATCACCTCCGCTATGAATAATCCACCATACAATAAAGACAACTACATTGCCCATTCGGGAGCTTTAGATCTTATCGGGTTTAATTACCACCAGTATCTTTATCCGGAGTTTCCAAAGAAATTCAAAGGTGGGAAAATGATCGCTACCGAAACCACTTCAGCTTTAGAATCAAGAGGCATTTATGATATGCCTTCCGACAGTATCCGGGTTTGGCCAACGAAAGAGTCTGAAGGAAAAATGGATAGTGATTTCATGGTATCCGCCTATGATAATGTACATGTACCGTGGGGAGCTACACACGAAACGCTGTTGAAAGACTTAAAAAAGTATGATTTTCTCTCGGGCACATTTGTATGGACAGGCTTCGATTATCTGGGAGAACCCACCCCATACGGCTGGCCGGCACGAAGTTCTTATTTTGGCATCATTGATCTGGCCGGGTTCCCCAAAGATGCTTATTACCTTTATCAAAGTGTATGGAGTGATTCTACCGTATTGCACCTTCTGCCACCATGGGACCCCAACCCAAGGAAATATGGCTGGAGTGTGGGAGATTCTGTAGATGTATGGGCTTACTACAACCATGCCGATAAAGTCACTTTATACCTAAATGGAAAATCCCTGGGTTCTCGCAGCAAGCAGGGAAACGACTTACATGTCATGTGGAGAGTTCCTTTTGAACCAGGAACATTAAAAGCTGTTTCCTATAAAAACGGGAAGGAAGTTAAAACAGTAATCCATAAAACAGCCCACCAACCCAACCGGCTTTCTTTAGCAGCAGATCGTTCGACCATAAAAGCCAATGGGAAAGATTTATCTTTTATCACGATTAAAGTAGAAGACCAAAATGGAATTGAAGTTCCCTATGCGGACAACCTCATTCATTTTGATGTAACCGGTCCAGGATTTATAGCAGGTGTGGATAATGGGAAGGAAACTGATCATGAACCTTTTAAAGCAGATTATCAGAAAGCTTTTAATGGGCAATGTCTGGTTATTATCCAATCTAAAAAGAAACAGGGAACGGTAAAATTAACGGCTAAAGCCGATGGTTTGACCTCCAATACCATAGCAATAAAAACAGAATAACACAGTCAGGCTTTCTTTTTCCCATATTCAGAAGGCAAAACCCTGAATTCTTCTTTAAAATGTTTCGTAAAGTACTTGGGATTATTATATCCTACTTCGTAGGCTGCCTGTGATACATTCCTGTTTCCCTTTTCAATCAATTGCGCTGCACGTTTGAGACGCAATTTTCTAATAAATACAGAGGGGGATTCCCCTGTAATTTCAGATATCTTTTTATGGAGTGTTACCCTGCTCATATATAATGCATTGCTCAGTTCCTTCACGGAAAATTGAGGGTTATCTATATTCTTCTCCACTATTTCTATCGCTTCTTTTACGAACTTGTCCTCTTCAGAAGAAATTTTAATCTCTTTAGGCTTTAAATCTACCCTGGCCGGACTTGCTCCACGTATTCGTTTTTGTTCTTCCAACAGGTTATATATTCTGGCCAATAAAATCTCAAAATTAAAAGGCTTGGTTATATAATCGTTGGCCCCGGTCTCGTACCCTTCAAGCCGTTGCTCTGCAGAAGCATGCGCGGTAAGCAATATAATGGGAATTGCCGCAGTCCGGGGATCTCTTTTGGCCCTTTTAGAAAGCTGGATTCCATTCATCTCTCCCGGCATCATGATATCACTTACGATTAAATCCGGTTTCTGGGATAAGACTTTTTCCCACCCTGCTTTTCCGCTAGCTGCTTCCAAAACATTGAAGTAAACTGATAAATTATCTTTAAGATAGAACCGAAAATCTTCATTATCCTCAATTAATAAGAGGGTAGGTTTTCGATGATTTGATTTTATAACTGGTCGGGCTGATTGTTCATTATTAAGAGATAGCACATCTACAGGATTTTCTACCGGAAAATTTCTCAATACAATTGGTATTCTTATTGTAAAACAACTTCCTTTTCCAGGTGCACTTTTCACGCTAATATTCCCCTTATGTAATCTGACAAACTCATGAGTAATAGATAACCCGATGCCACTACCAGGGTTAACAAGAAAAGGTGGTACCTCATGCTGAAAAAAACGTTTAAAAATATATTTCTGCTTTTCTTCGGGAATACCTATTCCATTATCTCTGACTCTAATTATTAAATCTGAATACTCCTTCTCTTCTCCGGGAGCTTCTACCTCAAGACTTACCAAAACTCTACCATATTCCGGTGTAAATTTAAAAGCATTTGACAGCAGGTTGAACAGAATACGTTCCATTTTATCCGGGTCAAATTCAATCTGCAGGGAAATTATGGCAGTCCTTAATAAAAATCGGACATTCTTCTTCTCCGCAATGTCAGTAAAAGAACAAACCACCTCCTTTATGAATTTTACAATATCTCCTTCCACCGGATTTAACCTAATTTCCTGAACCTCAAGTTTACGAAAATCCAACAGTTGATTAACCAAATGAAGCAGCCGCTTTGCATTTCTTTGAATAAGTTTCAGTTCGTTTTTTGATCCGGTTTCTTTCGTTTGTCTCAAAACTTTATCCAAGGGCGTCAGGATGAGAGATAAGGGCGTTCTAAACTCATGGCTGATATTGGTAAAGAAACGAATTTTCATCATATCCAGTTCATGAATCCGACGGGCTTCGTGCTGCTGATGTTCGATCTTAAACTTCATTCTCGCGCGGTACAAAAGGATACTTCTTGCAAAATATAATACCGCCAGAATTAACAAAGCATACAAAATATAGGCCCAGGAGGTCATCCAGAAGGGAGGCAAGACCTTCACCTGTAGCATGGTACTTTCTTTCCCCCATTTCCCGTCACTATTAGAAGCTTTCACCATAAAAGTATAATCTCCCGGGTCTAAATTGGTAAAAGTTACTTTATGGGCTTTGTCATCAGAGATCATCCAATGATCGTTGAAGCCCTTGAGCTTATAAGCATATTTGTTTTTACCTGTATGGTCATATCCCAGCGCTGCAAAAACAATTGAAAAATCATTAGCAGCATAAGGAATGGAAATGGCCTTCATTTCTGAAAGAGCCCAGGGAAGGATAACCTGCTTTTTTATCTTCTCTCCAATTTTTACACTTTTATTAAATATCTGAAAATCCGTTAAAACTACAGGTGGCACCCGTTGACTCCGCTTAATTTTAGTAGGATTAAACAAATTAAATCCATTGGAGCCGCCAAAGATCAATTCCCCTTCTCTTGTTTTCAAGGCTGCTTTGTCATTAAATTCTCTTCCTTGCAAACCATCCAACTCGCTATAATTTTTAAAAGAAAAAGTATATTTCTCCTGATAATTTGAAATTGTCAAACACGAGATTCCATCCGGAGTACTCATCCATATCCTATGCTGATGGTCTTCAAGAAGCGTAAGAACGGTATTTATAGGGAGGCCTTCTTCCGTAGTAAATGCCCTGAACCGGCCGGATACAGGATCGTAAAGATTCAATCCTTCTCTGGTAGCAATCCATATCCATCCTCTGCTATCTGGATAAATGGCATTAATATTGTCATTGCTCAGGCTACTGGTATCGTTCTCTATATGTTGATAATAATGAATATATTCTTTCTCCGGATTCATTACTTCTATTCCTGCAGCTGTACCGATCCAAAGGTTGTTACTATCATCCGCTGTAATGGCCATCACGTAAGATATACCATCAATATCTTTTACATTTTTATAATGAATAAATTTTTCAGTTTTTCTGTCAAAGCGATCCAATCCCCCACCCAGCGTTCCAACCCAAAGATTTTTCTCTGCATCTTCATAGATGTCCCACACGCTGTTGTTGCTCAGGCTGCTGCTATCCCCAATAATATGACGATAATGGATGAATGTTTTCCCATCAAAGCAATCCAGTCCTCCCATGTAAGTACCAATCCAAAGTTTATCCTGTGAATCCAGACATAGACCGACAACAATATCATTACAAAGGCTGCCGGGGTTATCGGGGTTATGTTTATACTGTTTAAAAGTATTTTTTCTCCGATTATAATAGAGCAGTCCTCCGCCGTTTGTTCCAATCCATAAATTACCTTTTTTGTCCTCTATAAAGCGGTTTACATCCTCATAAGGCAGGCTTTTATAGCCTGAATTCTTTCCGGAGGACAAATTGGGATCATGACTAATTAAAGGAAAATAATCAAAAGCTTCGTTATAATAACAGATTCCTTTTTTATAGGTTCCAACCCATATCATGCCGGAAACATCCCTGTACAATGCATAAATACTGTTTTGGGAAAGACTTCTTCGGTCTTCCGGATTGTGCATTAGGTAACGAACTATTCTTTGGTCTTTATTGATCAGGTTAATGCCGCCATGATCGGTACCAATCCAAAGCAAACCTTCCTCATCCTGGACTATATCATACACCACGTTATTGTTCAAACGCAGTTCATCGGAATGTGTAGTAATATGCTGAAATTCTTTTTTATCCACATCAAAATAAAAAAGACCTTTTGCCTTCCCTTTTACATAGATCCATAAATCTCCCTGCCGATCCATAAAAAGGCGATAAGGGTATTCTCCTCCTTTATTCAATACCAATAAAGAATCGTTTCGGTAAATAACATTCAATGATTTTTTGTCTACCTTTTCCAGAATACCGTTGGAATGAACAATCCATAAAAAACGAGGGTTATCAGAGGCTACTGCTGCGATGTTATTATCCGATAGACTTTTCGAATTATTAGGTAGGTAATGTATGTGAGCGGTTTTCTCCGGAGAGGAAGAATAGCGGTATAATCCATCCTCATTGTACACGAACCAAAAATCATGTTGCTTATCTTTAAAAATACTATTCACCTCTCCTTTGGGCAATGATAAAGATTGTAAATAGGTATTTTCATCCCGGTTAAAACTCTCAGTAGCCGGGTCATAAACATTTGACCCTGTTCTGGTTTGTATCCAAAGCTTATTTTCAGGCAACTCATATATTTCGGATATATAGCTGTCTATCAAAGAAGTCGTGTCTCTTATATCATGGCGAAATACTTTAAAAGAATAACCATCATAACGGTCCAGACCAGAAAAGGTACCAAACCACATAAATCCCTTCTGGTCTTTAAAAATACAATTAACCTGATTATGAGACAAGCCATCATATATATCAATCTGATTAAAACGGAGTTGCCCTGTCTGACCAGAACTGCTCAATGCCAGTAAGATAAGAGGGATAAATAAAATATTTCTATAGAGGTTTTTCATTTATAAATATTATCTCATAGGCATAAAAGTACAGATTTTATTGCGACACATAACATTGTCTTATTTTATTTTTAATGCTTTAAAATCGATAACTTTCCGGAGGCCCTAAATAACTACTTTTTAAGCCTCCAAAATCCATAACTATTTTTTGTAAAACCACTCCAGGATCTACTAACCAAAATTTTATTCTGTGTATGCCCGGTTTACGAATATACCAATCCACCTTTTGAATATTAACATTATCACTGACCCATTTCGCCCATTTTTCTTGAGCCGTTTTTCCTGCCATATTGACTATTTCGGGAGAATGATCATCTATGGAAACAGCAAAACGCAGCCCTTCGGGGTTATTTTGGAAATTTAAAGTTGGTGACAGATAAGCTGAGAGATAAACGCTCCCGGTATCTTTTATATAAACCTTATATTCCAAATATGGACTCCCTTTTACGGGATTTACTGCAGGTGCCGTTACCGGTAAAGCCGTCACTCCCGACAATGTTCGCCCCAATCCCGGAATAGTCGCCCACCGCATTCCTTTTGTTTCAACTGCTTTACAATAATGTGCTGCCTCTATAGAAATAACACCATTGCTCTCCAAAAAAGCGTCGGATAGTTGATTAGCAGTGGACAAGACAGCCCTGTTATCTATCTTAATGTAAACTCGAACATGCTGATTTTTGGGCCCTTCAACCGTTATAAAAGCCTTTAATTCTCCTTCAGGCACTCTTTTCCAATCTATACTTATCATTATTCTTTTTTGTAATTCCAGTTTTCCTGAAATCTGAGAAACTTGTATCCAGGGTTTACTTTTCTGAATTTTAAAAGAAAAAGGATCCTGGCCTCTGTTGAAAATTTCGATTTCATACTTCTGTCGGTTATGCCTATCAAAAACTGGTAATGCCATGCTATCGGAAGCATCGGGATACCACTCATCAGAGCTCTGTATGGCTACCCCCATATCGGCCTCTTTGGGTATAGAAATAGAATCCGTTTTTGGCATATTATTGTGAGGAGGTTCCTGCCAATTGGTATAACCAATATGAGTCTGATCCATCATGTGATCCCACCGGCCATTTTCCATTACTTTATTATAAAAATGAGATAAGAGAGAATCTTTTATAAACAAAAGCTTCGCACGGGCACCGAGCTCATTGGTCATTGCCCTTCCTTGTTTAGCATATAGCCTGTTTTTAGCTACGGTTACGTACAATTCATTTAAATTTGCAGAAGTTTCAACAGGATAAAGAACAAGCTGATAAAAAGCCGGTTTATAAGCCTTTGGTAATTTTTCATAAATAGTATGTGCCTGCCGGGCAATATATTGATAATCATTTACTACCCTCTCTGCCTCCTTATAATGATTTAAGCTGTAAGTTGTTGAAGAAAGCAACTCGGGTTTACACCGGCTGTTATATCGCGTATATTCATTTATAATATTCGTTATTTTTTCCACGTTTTCTGCTCCAAACTGTTCTTCCACCCAAGAGGATGTATAATTTTCCATATCATGAACGGTCCACTTATCAGCATGCCAGGCCTCATCCAGGAAAAAAGAAATAGGAAATTCCATGGGTTTTAAATCACCCACATTTACGATCCATATCTTCCGAACATGGTATTGATAAGCCAGATGCATTTGCTCCCATATCCTGGATATCTGATTGGTATTTATCCATTTATAATTCCGAGGGCCTCCTACATAGTCAAAATGATAGTATAGTCCATAACCTCCTTCCCGGGCACTGTCTTTTAATTCCGGCAACCGTCGAATATTTCCCCAATTATCGTCGGCATACAACAAAGTCACATCCTCCGGAACGCGCATCCCCTCATCATAATAATCCTGTACTTCTTTGTACAATGCCCAGTCTTGTGGAGTCTCAGAAGCGGGCTTACCTGTTACTTCCTCAATAATCCGTCTTTGCTTTGCAACAATTTTCTCAAGTAAAGCAATATTCGTTTCTTTGGACATCGCTTTATCTCCGTTTCCTCTCATGCCTATGGTCACTATGCTCTGCCTGTCATCCATACGCCGGATACCTTGTTTCCAAAAGCTGTCCAAAGTGGCTGCATTAGTTTCATAATCCCATGGACCATTCCCAAAGTCCCGCCACTCTTTTCTTGATCGCATCATTGGCTCATTATGGGCAGTTCCCATAACAATTCCATATTTATTGGCAAGTATGGGATTCAATGTATCATCTACATCAAAAGAATTGTTCCACATGGCCGGCCAAAGATAATTAGCCCTCAAACGCAGAAGTAATTCAAAAACGTGTACATAAAAATGGTGATTGTACCCTTTTGTCGATGGGTTCGTTGCTCGTGATCCGCTCTCTAAATCCCCAAATTTCTCACGCACCCATCCGGATAAAGCGGGAGCTTCGTCATTCAAGAAAATCCCTCTGTACTTTACCGCCGGAGAACCATAGTTATAAGTGCCTTCTTTCACAAAGACCTCCTTTTTTTTCTTAACGGGAACATCAGCCCACCAATACCAGGGAGAGACTCCCATCTGCCTGGACAATGTAAATACGCCGTAAGCCGTACCCTGGCGATCACTCCCCATAATAACCAAAGCCTTCTCTACTCCCTCAAATGGGTGTTTCACCACCTGTAACTTATAGGTCTCCCATTTACCGGCAAGGTCACTCGTATCTATATTCTTCTTTGCAGCAAGTTTTTTTATTAATGAAGACCGACCAACAGAGCCGATAATAATAAGATTATCCCCTGATAGCTTATTCGTCACCACAGGCCGCCGGAGGGTCACCCGTTCAATATCTTGTTGCAAAAGCGAAACTGCCTTATTCACCAAAAAATAATCATGGTTGTCCACACAAATAGTCGATATCTTTTTCCCAGAAACAATAGGAAAAGCCCCCGGCGTCTTCTGTGTAGTTATAAAATCTTGTGCCTGCGCTAATACCGTAGCACCAAGTAAAACAACAAACACACCAATATATCTTCCGGCTTTTCTCATCCGTAAAAATTATGTTGAATGCTAAGATTCAACTTGTTAAAGCCTGATTATATAAACTTATTCACCAATAATTCATACAATTCCTGTTGTCCGCTTTTCATTTCTGGTTCTCCTTTTTCTACTGCATATTGTCTCAAATCTTCTAAGGACAAATTTCCCTCTTCAAATTCTTTTCCCTTTCCGCTATCAAAGGAAGCATAGCGC
>CAYRBD010000020.1:0-40985 GCA_964422465.1 uncultured Chitinophagaceae bacterium | reverse complement strand
TTTTCCTTTGTTTATGCCCAGCAGGAACCGCCTGAATTATGGGAGAATGAATTTAAAAATGAAGTGAACCGGGAGCCCATGCATGTGCATTATTTTGCCTATGAAAACCAACAACTGGCGGAGCAAGGAGACCCTTCCCGCTCTGCAGATTATCAAACCTTAAATGGCGATTGGAAATTCAAGTGGGTACCCAAACCCGCCGATCGGCCATTGGGTTTCTGGAAGGTAGATTATGATGCTGCTCAATGGGATAATTTTAAGGTGCCGGCCATGTGGGAGGTAAATAAGTATGGTTTCCCTATTTATACCAATGTTACCTATGATTTCGCTTATCTACTACCTCATGACAGGCCGGATCCTCCTCATGTGCCGCATCAGTATAATCCGGTGGGCTCTTACAGAAGGGTCATTACCGTGGATAAAAACTGGGACGGGAAAGAGATTTATTTACATTTTGGTGCAGTGCGTTCTGCTTTTTATGTATGGGTAAACGGACAATGGGTCGGTTACAGCGAAGACAGCAAGTTGGCGGCAGAATTTAATGTGACGAAATACCTGAAACCCGGTCAAAAGAATGTCATTGCTTTTCAGGTATATCGCTGGAGCGATGGTTCTTATATGGAAGATCAGGACATGTGGCGTATGGCCGGCGTAGAAAGAGGGATTTATTTATATGCCAGAAATAAAATCCACATCCGGGATGTGCATATCATTCCCGATTTAACGGATCACTACGAGAACGGGCAGTTGGCTATCACTCTTGATTTCCTGAACAATGCAGACCCGGCTTTAAAAGGCTATACTGCCGAAATTGTATTAAGAGATCAAGATGGGAAACCGGTTGAAAGTACAAAAGTGAATCTGGGGGATTCGACTCGATTTCAGAATATTCTCATGAAGGTCAGGAACCCTTTGAAATGGACTGCTGAGACGCCGAACCTATACAAAGTATATGTCTCCCTGAAAAATAAAAATGGGGATATCATAGAGGTTATTCCACAAAGAACCGGTTTTCGTAAGGTAGAGATTAAGCAAGGCGCCTTATATGTAAATGGGAAGGCTATCCTGATTAAAGGTACGGATCGCCATGAAATGGATCCGGTAACAGGGCAGTACATTTCTCATGAGCGGATGGAGCAGGATATTCGTATTATGAAAAGGAATAACGTCAATGCTGTGCGTACTTCTCATTATCCGAACGATCCCTATTGGTATAAGTTGTGTGACGAATACGGAATTTACCTGGTGGGTGAAGCCAACCTGGAAACGCATGGTATGGGTTATGGTAAAAATTCCCTGTCCAAAAAACCAGATTGGTTCTTGCAACACTTTCAAAGAGATTCCCGAATGGTTAAACGGGATATTAATCATCCGAGTATCATCATCTGGTCTATGGGAAATGAAGCCGGTATGGGGATTAATTTTGAAAAATGCTATCGGTGGATTAAAAAATATGATCCCTCCAGGCCGGTACAATATGAAAGAGCCGGGAACTCCGAATTTACCGATATTTACTGCCCCATGTATCCTTCTCCGGAAAACATGGTGCAGTATGTAAAGTCCCATGGTCCCCAACTCACTTTAATAGGCGAAAGACCCGGGCAATCCGGGAGCAGACCTGGCAAAGGAAACCCGGGGAATCCTCAAAAAGAAAACATTGAATCTGATCGGAAGCCTTTCATCTTATGTGAGTATGCTCACTCTATGGGTAATTCTGACGGAAGTTTCAAGGATTATTGGGATACAATTCGTCACTATTATCCTAAAATGCAAGGAGGATTTATATGGGATTTTGTAGATCAGGCGCTGCTGAAAGTTACCGATAGGGGAGATTCTATCTGGGCCTATGGTGGCGATTATGGAGTGGATTTACCCAGTGATAAAAACTTTAATTGCAATGGGTTTGTAGCACCGGATCGTACCCTGCATCCTGCAGCTTATGAAATAAAACATCAATATCAGAATATTCATACCAAAGGGTTGGATCCGATGATGGGGGAGGTGCAGATTTACAATGAAAACTTTTTCAAAGACCTTAGTAATGTTTATCTGGATTGGGAAGTGGTTGCGGATGGAGCGGTTATTCAGAAAGGGAAAATAGATAAGTTGAATATCCGGCCACAAGAGAAAAAGGATTTGACTATTCATTACAAATTGCCGCGCATGGCTTATCATGATGTCTTTCTAAATGTTTATTATAAGACTAAAAAGGCACGGTACATGGTGCCGGCAGACTGGCTTATAGCCAAAGACCAGATCACGGTTATTCATCGCGAGCGACCTGAATTACAACTACAGCGGGCAGGTAATGTGGAAGTTCATGATAGCGACTCAACAATTATCCTCAGGGGTAAGAATTTTCAAATGATGTTCAATCATAAGGATGGTTTACTTAGTGGTTATAAAGTAGATGGAGTGGATTATATTAAATCTGGTTACAGTTTACGCCCTGATTTTTGGCGTGCCCCTACGGATAATGATATGGGAGCCGGCTTTCAGAAGTTGTTGGTAAATTGGAAACGCTCCAGTGAGGATCGGTTCCTGTTGGAATACCATATCGATGATTCCGACCCAGAGGCGGTAAAACTAAACATGAAATACAGTCTGCCTTATGTATATGCTACTTTGTGGGTATCTTATGAAGTGAATGGAGAAGGAGCCATGATCGTATCCGAATCTTTGCAGGCGGATTCTTCAAAGAAAGTACCTATGCTTCCTCGTTTTGGCATGCAGATCATGTTGCCAAAATCTTTTGATCAAATGGAATGGTATGGTCGCGGGCCACATGAAAATTATTGGGACCGGAAAGATGCTGAATTTGTAGGCCGCTATCAATCTACGGTGGATCAGCAGTATTACAAGGATTATGTGCGTCCGCAGGAAAGTGGAAATAAAACAGATGTTCGCTGGTTGGAATTGACTAATGCAAATGGCGTTGGATTAAGGGTTTCTTCGGATACCCTGATCAACATCAATGCATTACCTTATCTGAACAAGGATTTGGATGCCGGCATGCAAAAGCATAACCGCCATTCCGGGGAGTTGACAGTGAGAGACATGACGGTGCTGAATATCGATTTGCAACAGATGGGCCTGGGGGGAATAAATTCCTGGGGCACCTGGCCATTGAAGCAATATCGGCTGCCTTATCAAGATTATAGTTACCGGTTTAAGATAGAACCGATCTCTGAGTGATAGAATACAATGTTCAAAAAAATAAATATGGATACTCCTGATAAAAAAATACCGGATCAGTCTTTTTGGAATGCGCATTGGCAGGAGGGGAGGACCGGTTGGGATATCGGATACGCTTCTCCCGCCATCACGGAATATATGGATCAATATGCCAATAAGGATGCCGCTATTTTTATTCCCGGATGTGGCAATGCGTATGAAGCGGAATACCTGGTTAAGAAGGGTTTTACCAACATTACCCTGGTGGATATAGCCCCTAAAGCAGTGGAAAACTTACAGGCAAAGTTTAAAGAGATACCTGCAGTTCGGGTGATTTGTCAGGACTTTTTTGCTCATCAGGGGCACTATGATCTTATGCTGGAACAGACCTTTTTTTGTGCTATTCCACCTAAAAGACGGAATGATTATGTTGACAAGGCATTCGATTTGCTAAATCAAAAAGGTAAATTAGCTGGTGTTCTTTTTAATCGTTCTTTTGAAAGAGAAGGACCTCCTTTTGGAGGGAACAAAAAGGAATACCAGCAACTGTTCGAGAGGCGCTTTGTCATCGAAAAGATGGAAACCTGCTACAACAGCATTCCTTCCAGAGCAGATCATGAAGTATTTATTGAAATGAAACCCGCTTATTTAAATCAATAGTCATATAAATCTGGATAAGAAGTACGATTCCGATAAACCACAGAAGGGAGGAATAGCCCAGGAAGGAGGCCAGTTTACCAAAGAACAAGGGCATTAAAGTGATGCCGATGTAGGCGCTGGCCATTTGCATTCCCATAATATTTTGTGAATATTTTTTTCCGAAATTTTCCGGAGTATTATGCAGTAAACCGGGAAATATTGGCGCACAACCTAATCCAATCAATAAGAACCCGGCTAATAAAGTGGCTTCAAAGGGTAAAAATAATACGATTATTCCCAATATAATCAACCCCTGGCCACAGTAAACCAATTGCTTGTTATTTAATTTTTGAGTGAGTAAGCCTGAAATAAATCGGCCCAATGTAATTCCCAAATAATAAATGGATACCAGTTTGGCAGCATGATCCGGTTCAAAACTCCTTGAATAAACAAGAAAACTGGCTCCCCACAACCCAAAAGACGCCTCAATAGTGCAGTAACAAAAAAAGACAATGAGCGCTTGCTTTACGCCGGGGATTTTAAGGAGGGTGTTAAATGAAGTTTTCTTTTCTGAAGGACTGTTCCGGTTCTGTTTACTATTTTTTCTTATCCATAGCGGAAAAGAAACCAGCAATATCACGAAAAGGGCGATCTGAATCCACCCGACGGTGTTGTATCCGCTGCTCCAGGATTGCCCCTGTTCAAGATAATTGGCCATGATCAATGGTCCGATAGCGGCGCCTACTCCCCAGAAGCAATGCAGCCAGTTCATGTGCCTGGCTTTGTAATGCAAGGCTACATAATTATTTAAAGCTACATCCACACAGCCGGCTCCAAGCCCAAGCGGAACGGCCAGCAGACACAGAAAAATAAAATTTCCGAAATAGGAAAATCCCAACAAGGCCAGAGCGGTCATCAGCACGCTGATGGTGGTAACTTTAGCTACTCCGAAGCGATTGATAAAGGGAGCGCTAAACAAACTGGAAATAACCGTTCCGGCGGCAACGATCATTGCAATGATCCCGGCATAGGAAATAGGAACGTCCAGCTCCCCGTGCATAGCAGGCCAGGCCGATCCCAATAAAGAATCGGGTAACCCCAGGCTGATAAAAGCCAGGTAAATAACAATCAGGAGCAGGATTTTCCTCATTTGGTCTGTCCCAGTTCCAATATCGTTTTATATTCATCCGGACTCACGGGGCATACTGAAAGCCGGGATTGGCGAACCAAAGCCAAATCCTTTAGTCGCTTGTCTCCTTTTATCTCTTTTAGGGTAACGGGCCTTTTAAAAGGTTTTACTGCTTTTAGATCAACAGCTACCCAACGTTCATCCGGGGTGGTGGGGTCCTGATAGGCTTCTTTAACAACTTTTGCAATACCTACCACATCCAGCCCCTTGAGGCTGTGATAAAACAACACCTTATCCCCTTTTTTCATAGCCTTGAGGTTGTTGCGTGCCTGATAATTGCGAACGCCATCCCAGAAGGTTTGTCCGTCTTTAATGAGATGATCCCAGGAGTAAGTGTCCGGGTCTGATTTTACAAGCCAATAGTTCATGGTGGTTATATGGTTATATGGTTGAATGGTTTACGCTATATGATTTCAATGTTCCAGCATGCAAATTGCAAATTGCCAACTGCAAATTGCCAACCCTTCGACTACGCTGCCAACCGCAGCCTCTTTACCATCCGCTGGCCAGTACATCTGCCAAGTGCATACACTTTAAATGGATCCCCTGTTTTTTGATGTAACTTTCCAGGTGCATCAGGCAGGAAAGGTCGGTGGATATCAGGTAATCTGCATCTGTTTCTTTTGCATTGTTAACTTTTTGGTCCGCCATTCCAATGGAAATAGGTTCATATTTTACGGCAAAGGTTCCGCCAAATCCACAACAAATTTCTACATCCTGCATTTCTCTTAATTCCAAACCTTGTACCTTTTGCAACAGCAGCCTGGGCTCTTCCCTGATCTGACATTTACGAAGGCCTGAGCAGGAGTCGTGGTAAGTGGCAATTCCTTCCAGCCGGGCGCCTATATCTGTAACATGAAGTATTTTAACCAGAAATTCAGAAAATTCATACAAATTTTTCTGTACCTGTTTCATCTCATTGTGCAGCGCAGAATTCCCGAACAATTCCCCAAAATATCGGCGTATGTAACCTGTGCAGGAAGCATCTGGAGCTACGATGTAATCATTGGTATAAATATCTTTAAGAAATTTTCTGCCAACTGCTTTGGCCTCTTTCCAATAACCTGCATTGAAGGCGGGCTGACCACAACAGGTTTGGTTAGGATTATAATGAACGGAACAACCTGATTTTTTGAGGACCTTGACCATGTTAAAGCCTGTTTCCGGGTATAACTGATCAACGTAGCAAGGGATGAATATAGATACATTAAGATGTTCCATAGTTTTTACTTGAGGCCACGGTTGAAGGCGATCATTCTTAAAGCTGTAAGCGCTGCTTCCGATCCTTTATGTCCATGCGCTCCGCCGATTCGTTGTCGGGCCTGTTCTTCGTTATCAACCGTAAGCACGCCAAAAATCACAGGAATGGGCAAACTTAAATTTAATTGCGTGATTCCCTGAGTAACCGCCTGACAGACATAATCAAAATGAGGGGTTTCTCCCCTGATAACAGCGCCAAAGACGATGAGCGCTTCTGGTGTTTTTTCTGAGTTTTGGGTAGCTTCAAAATATCGTCTGCAGGCAAAGGGCAGTTCAACAGCGCCCGGTACCTGGATATTTACCGGATCGGATATCCCATGTTCGGCTAAGGTGCTTATGCAGCCTTTTACCAGTTCGTTCACGATAAAATCATTCCACTGGGTATGTATTAAAACAATACCGGCATCCTTTAAATCGGGGATGCCGGCGTCCTCTAATAAGGCATGATTATGTATAGACATTTTCTGACGAATTTATTCTGTCACCCCCAGCCGGGCCAGGTATTTGTCAATATCACGGCCCTGGGTGCTGAGTGGATATTTGCTCTTTATTTGTTTATATATGGAGATAGCCTGCTGGTCTTTTCCTTCTTTTTCTAAAGCCAGGCCTGCCCGCATGAGATAAAGGGGAGCAATTAAATCATTGTCATTATAATTACCTGCCTTTTTATAAAAGTCTATTCCCTTGCTGGTTTGTCCCAGTTCCATATAAGCATCTCCCATTAACCCATAGGCCACCGCCTGCACAATCTTATCGTTGGCGTTAAATTTCTTCAGATAATTGATACCCTTTTGAAAGTCTCCCAGATGTACATAGCAGACGCCTGCTGCATATTTAGCCTGGTTGCCTACTTTGGTATGACCGTATCTTTTTATAACCTGCAGGTAACCATAATTATTGCCATCTCCATTAAGCGCTAATTGAAAGGAATCCTTTGCAAAATATTGCTGTGCTTTGAAAACCATGGCCTCAGCCTTTTTCTCATGTGGTTTCACATACAGGTATTTATACCCAAAATACCCCCCGATCAGTACAATGATGACCAGTCCGATGATGTTTATCGCTTTATTATTCTTTAGATAAAATCGCTCGGCTTTATTTATCGATCCCTGGAAACCTCTGCTCTCTACGTGAGTTTGCCGCACATTCTTATCTGAATTCGCAGGTCGTTTTGTTTTAGTAGTTGCCATAAAATTAATCCGTACAAATAGTTTAATTAATCAGTAATAAATGGATAATCGTCCTCCACATAAATATCTTTAAGCAGCTCGTCATCATCAGGGAAGGGAGAATCTTCTGCAAATTTAACGGCATCGGCTACTTCAGAATCCACACGTTTTTTGATGGCTTTTATTTCGTCATCAGTAGCGTAATTTTCCTCTTTAATAATTTTTAATACCTGATTAATAGGATCTTTTTCTTTGTATTCCTCCACTTCTTCTTTTGTCCGGTATTTGGCGGGGTCACTCATGGAGTGGCCACGGTAGCGATAAGTCTTGATCTCAAGGAGGGTAGGCCCATCACCTCCGCGGGCACGCTTCACGGCTCTTTCAATACCAATGTGAACATCCTCACATTTCATGCCGTCAATGGTGTCTGCAGGCATATCGTACCCATCTGCCAGGTTGGCAATATCTTTCACGATGGAGGTTCGTTCTACCGAAGTTCCCATGGCGTACATGTTGTTTTCACATATAAAAACGACAGGCAGTTTCCAAAGCATGGCCATGTTGAAAGTTTCGTGTACAATACCTTGTCGTGCGGCGCCATCACCGAAAAAACACAGCACTACATTGTCCGTTTTTTTATATCTTTCGGCAAATGCCAGCCCTGCTCCCACGCCTATCTGTCCTCCTACGATACCATGTCCACCAAAGAAATTGTGTTCTCTGGAGAACATGTGCATGCTGCCTCCTTTTCCTTTGGCACATCCGGTAACTTTGCCATACAATTCTGCCATGGTGGCTTTGGATGAAATGCCTTTAGCGATAGCCAGACCATGATCCCGATAGGCGGTGATAAACTTATCATCCGGTTTGGTGGCGGTCATGGCTCCGGCTGCTACGGCCTCCTGCCCCATGTAAAGGTGGCAAAACCCCCGGATTTTTTGCATGCCATATAACTGCCCGGCTTTTAGTTCAAAGCGGCGCAGGAGCAACATTAATTCGTACCAATATAAATAGGTATCTTTGGAAAACTTAGTTTGCACGATTTTCTCAATTTGTTCGCAAAATTAATTGAATTTTGCCAATAGTCAAAACCTCTGTTTTTTAATATCGAAAAATCTGTTTGCAGTGCTGCAACTGAAATCTATCCGGCTTTTCCAGTTTAAAAATTATGACCAAAGGGAATTTACGTTTGAAGCGCCTTTTATAGGGATTACGGGGCTCAATGGCAGTGGGAAAACCAACCTGCTGGATGCGATTTATTATTTGGGCTTTACCCGCAGTTATTTTAACAACCGCGAAGCGCTTAATATAATGCATGGGAAAGAGGCTTTCCGGATTGAAGGACATTTTCTACAGGGGGAAAGGGAAGATAAGGTGAGTTGTGTTTACCGGGCAGGGAAGAAAGAGGTCAGGCTAAACGGTGATACCTACGACCGCTTTTCTCACCACATCGGCCATTTCCCGGCAGTTTTTATTGCCCCTGATGACGGCGTTCTTATTACGGGAGGGAGCGAGATACGGAGAAAGTTTATGGATGTCTTGTTGTCGCAGACAGAACCCGATTATCTGGAACACCTTATTGCTTATCAAAAGGTGCTTTCTCAGCGTAACAGTCTTTTGAAGAATACAGAAAGACAAAAGGATATGAATACGCTGCTGGAGGTTTTTGACCGGCAATTGCTGTTACACGGTCCGACAATTTTTGAGTACAGACGCAGGTTTTTAGAGGGGTTTCTACAGAAAGTGCAACATTATTATGCCTGTGTCTCCGGGGAAAAAGAAAAAACAGCTATCACCTATGAGAGCGCATTAAACCGGGATACGTTGCAAAATCTGTTGTTGCAGAGCCGGCAAAAAGATATTTTATTGCAACGCACTACCAGAGGAATACACCGGGATGATTTGAATTTCCTCATGAATGATCACCCATTGAAACAAGTCGGGTCGCAGGGGCAAAAGAAGAGTTTCCTGTTTGCCCTCAAACTGGCCCAATTTGAATGGTTGCACGAACACAAGGGCTTTTCTCCCATTTTGTTACTGGATGATATTTTTGAAAAACTGGACCAGCAACGAATTAAGCATCTTATTGACCTGATCAGCGAAACAGGCTTCGGGCAGGTATTGATAACCGATACGGAGACAGAACGGCTGAAAGCGGTTTTTGGGAAAAAGGAGGCGCCATTGCAACTGATTACGCTATAATAATATCAATACCTTTCCAATTGGGAAAAGAAAAAATCCCCTTCAATCTTTGCATTTTCATCAGAATCGGAGCCGTGAATAGCATTTTTACCTAAAGATTCGGCATATAGCTTACGAATGGTTCCTTCATCAGCTTTGGCAGGATCAGTGGCGCCAATGAGTTTACGAAAATCAGCAACGGCGTTTTCCTTTTCAAGAATAGCCGCGATAAGGGGGCCGCTGCTCATAAAGGCTACTAATTCGTCATAAAAGGGTTTCCCTTTATGAATGGCATAAAAAGCGCCAGCTTTCTCTTTGGAAAGGTGAGTTAGTTTCAGGGCCCGTACTTTGAAACCGGCCTGGTTGATCTTTTCAAGAATAGGGCCGGCAAAACCATTTCCGAAAGCGTCCGGCTTAATCATGGTGAAAGTCTGATTACTCATTTTTAGGGTTATTTTTGAGGCCGCAAAGGTAAACGATACTGCTTAAACACGAAATTATTTTGGCTTTTACAATAAATTAAAGACCTTCGCCGCTTGTATTTTATTTTATGAGGCCATTAATTGAAATAAAACCTTTGTTGAATGAGGCGCCCCAAAACGTGGTTATCACGATGCATCAGAATCCGGATGCCGATGCTATGGGGTCTTCCCTGGCCATGCGGGATTACCTTTTGAGAAAAGGGCACCAGGTGACGGTGATTTCCCCTAATGAGTTTCCCGATTTCCTGAAATGGATGCCGGGTTGCGGGGAGGTTTTGGTTTTCGAAAACCAAAAGGAGAAGGCTTTAAAAGCCCTGGATACAGTGGATTTGCTGTTTTGTCTCGATTTTAATGCTTTTCACCGTACCCGGAAATTGGAAAAATACCTGGAAAAATCAAAGGCGGTAAAAGTCCTGATTGATCATCATTTACATCCACAGGAAGATTTTGACTATGGCATAAGCGATACTACTGCAGCTTCTACGGCGCTGTTGGTTTACGAGTTCGTGATGGATATGAATGATTTTTCTCTGATCAATATTTCCATGGCAAAATGTATTTATGCCGGCACAATGACGGATACGGGTTCTTTTCGTTTCCCAGCTACTTCCTCCCGTGTGCATCGGATGGTTGCCGAGTTGATGGATTTGGGACTCAATCATGAGGAAATTCACCATGCCATCTATGATAATTATGATGAAAGTCGGTTGCGGTTTATCGGCCGGGCGCTGGTGGACAGGATGGAAGTTTTATACGAATACAACACCGCTTTTATTTCGGTTGACAGGAAGCTGGTAAGGGAGTATGACCTGAAACCCGGCGATACAGAAGGGCTTGTCAATTTCCCCTTAGCTATAAAAGGGATAAAATTTGCTGCTTTAATAACGGACCGGAAAGAAGAAGTGCGCATGTCGTTTCGCTCCAAAGGAGAGTTTAATGTAAATCAGTTTGCTCAAAAATATTTTGAAGGGGGAGGACATAAAAATGCGGCTGGGGGCCGTTCCTCCGATTCTCTCACAAAAACAGTCCAGCGTTTTAAGAAGGCGCTGGAAGAAAGTAAAGATTTGCTCAATAAATAGTAATTTTTAATATTTTAAATATGACAACAACCCAACGGATAAAAAAATCCATTGTCCTGCTCTCGCTAGGTGTCGGAGCGGGTTTGTTTACGCTCAGCGCTTGTAAAAACGGGATGAGTAATTTTGAGACTACCCCAAGTGGGCTGGAATATAAAATTATTGACGACCACTCCGGGGAGGTGGCAAAGCCCGGTGATTATTTAAAAGTAAGCATCCGTACGGAAGTACACGATTCTACGCTAATGGATACTTACAAAGAAGGCCCCGGTTATCGGTGGCTGCCTCTGCAAAAAAGCAATGGCCAGAAATACGATATGATGGAGGGGCTCTCTCTCTTATCTAAGGGCGATAGTGCCGAATTTGTGATTCCGGCAGATTCTGTTATGGGCCCTATGAATCGGCCTCCTTTTGTTGAAAAGGGAGATAAAATTCACATTTTTGTGAAGGTGCACGACATTCAAAGTAAAGAAGGCTATGAAGATGCTGTGGCAAAAGAAGAAAAAGAACAGAATGCAAAAGATGCCCAGATCATAAAGCATTATATTGACAGCACCGGACAGAAAGCTACGGCTACCGACGACGGTGTATATGTAATTGTACATAAAGAAGGCAGCGGACCTACTCCAAAAGAAGGACAAACTGTTTCTATTATGTACACCGGTAAGACGCTGGACGGGCAGGTTTTTGATTCCAATCAGGATACGGCTTTTCATCATACGGACCCGCTCATATTCCCTTTAGGACAACACCGGATGATTGAGGGTATGGAATCGGGTATTAAATTATTAAAAAAGGGAGAGGAAGCTACCTTAGTTATTCCATCCGCCCTGGCCTACGGCCCCAATGGACGTCCCCCGGTTATTCATCCCAATGCCGTTCTCTTGTTTGATGTAAAAGTAAACGACATTACCGGCAAGCCCAATCCGGCTACCCCACAGGGGAACTAAAGCCAGTTAAATGTTCGTTAAAGTCCTTAAGTAGCACTGCAATTTTTTGCATCTTTGTAATGATGATGAAGAAAATATTCCCGTGGATTGTAGTGCTACTAAGCTTTTCGCTGATAGGGATAATATTTATTCAATACAACTGGCTAAAAAATGCAGTTGACTTACGAGAAAAGCAATATGATCAGCGGATGCTGGTTGCGTTGGACAATATCCGTAGAGAAATCGTAAACAACGAGCATGGCCTTTCTTATTCTTCTGATCCTTCAGATTCCGGAAATCATCCCTGGCAATCCTTACTTCGTCGTTTTTCTCATAATAATCAGATATTCCCTGTAAGGATGCGCTACTCCAACAAGGAGATCAGTTCTATCATTAAAGACAACCTGCAAAAACAGGGGTTTGAAATCCCTTATGAATTTGCAATACTTAATATTTACCCATTTACCTCTGAGTACGAACTCTATTCTCCCCATTTTTTTAAAGCTTTTAAGGATTCAGCAAACCATAAACAGTTTAAGACGCCACTTATTGCAGACCGTGCCGGGATAGGAGAAATGATGAATACCAGTTTCGAAATGCTGGATATTATTGTTCCTACAGACAACTACGTAACTACGGTTTTGGGCTCTTTAAAATGGATTATTGGCGGGTCTGTACTTTTTACCCTGATTATTATTGTGGCATTTGCTCTCTCTATTTTTGTGATGTTGCGTCAAAAGAAATTGTCCGCCATCAAGTCAGATTTTATCAACAACATGACCCATGAATTTAAGACTCCGCTGGCTACCATTTCTCTTGCGGTAGATGCCATTGGCAATGACAAAGTATTTAATAAAAAAGAAAAAATCCAATACTTTGCCGATATCATAAAAGCGGAAAATAAGCGTATGCTCAAGCAGGTGGAGACCATTTTACAGTCGGCCTTGTTAGACCGGGAAGAAATAAAGCTTGACCTGCAGATTTTAGATGCAAATGACATCATTCAAAAGGTGGTTCATAACATTGAATTGCAATTGAAACATAAAAGTGGAAATATTGAGGTGAATTTTAATGCCGAACATTCAGAAGTTTTAGTGGATGAAGTGCATTTCTCCAACATTATTTCCAACCTGCTGGATAATGCCATTAAATATGCAAAAGAATCTCCCCGGGTTAAGATAGAAACGTTTAACCGAAAAAAGTCGTTCATCATTACCATATCGGACAATGGGATTGGTATGAGTAAAGAGACTCAATCCCGTATTTTTGAAAAATTTTACCGGGCTCATACCGGCAACCTGCACAATGTAAAAGGATTTGGACTGGGACTGGCTTACGTAAAAACAGTGATAGAAGAGCATAAAGGAAAAATAAAAGTGGAGAGTACGCTCGGGAAAGGCAGTAAATTTGAAATAGATTTACCCCAGGTATAAACTACTGCTTGTTTGATGATGAAAAAGAAGACCAGAAAGATCGTATATCCAATCCTGCTGTTGTTTATTCTCTATATTATTTCGGGAATGGTTTTGTCAAAAAGGCAGCAGCAACTCATTTTCAAACCTGAAAAGTTGGACAGCAGTTACTCGTTTAAAACGGTTTATCCGCACAAAGAATTCAACATACCCATAGATGCGACTTCTACGCTGAACATTCTTTATCTTTATACCGATAGCGTCAGGGGACAGGTTCTTTATTTTCCCGGTAATTCCGGGAATATAGCTACACATCTTCCTCTTTTGCCTTTTTTTCTGAAAAGGGGATACAATGTTTTTATTTTGGATTATCCGGGTTTTGGAAAAAGTACGGGGACGCCTTCGGAGAAAGAATTATACCAGGATGCCGAAATTTTATATCAGCTGGCTACAGAATACACTTCCGGAGACCATACCCTGATTTATGGAGCGGGTTTGGGGAGTGGTGTTGCAGCTTATCTGGCCTCCCGGAAGAAGTGCAAAGCACTGGTGTTGCAAAGCCCTTTTTATAGCCTGACAGCGCTTGCCCGTCATTATTTTCCTATTTATCCTGTAAAGAAATATCTCAAATATTCTTTTCCTGTTTATCATGATATCCAACGTACGTTTGCCCCAGTAGTAATTTTCCATGGGGAAAAAGATCACACAATACCTTTTTCACAAGCAAAGAAGCTGGCGGCTTTGTTAAGTCCTAAAGACCGGTTTGTTGCGTTGCCTCATGCAAACCATGATAATGTGATGCAACAACCCCTTTATAAGCACGTGATGGATTCTATATTAGTCATTAGTCATTAGTCATTGGTTGCCGAGCGTAGCCGAGGCCAACTCATTGTTGGTCAACAAAATCGCGTAATCTTCCTCCTTGTTTGGTCACCTGGAAATGGTGGGGCAGGCCCAGGCGCAGGGCGAAATTATCATACTGGTGGCCGGCAGGAAAACCAAAACAAACCGGGTAAGAATATTCTTTTACCTTATCATAAATAAGCTCACTGGCGGTCTGGCCAAAAGGAATGTCTTCTTCCTTCAACCGGGTAAAGCCGCCAACAATCAGTCCTTTTATGAAAGAGAGTTTTCCGACTCTTTTCAGAGTCCACATCATGCTGTCTATCTTGTAAATATATTCATGTACATCTTCAATAAACAATAGCTTTCCATCGGTATCCAGGTCGGAGTCTGACCCAACCATTTCGGTTAGTAAAGAAAGATTTCCACCTACTAAAATACCCTGTGTATCCCCGAAGCGGTTCAGTTCATGCGGCTCGGTTTCATAGATCAACGGGCCGCCGCCAAAAGCCTGGCGGATGGTAGCTGCCGAACGGTCTGTAGTGCCGTATTTAAGATCAATACACATTTCACAATGGAGAGTTGGAATGTGTAACTGTGTGTGTACAAAAGAATGAAGGACCGTAATGTCGCTATAGCCACAAAGCCATTTCGGATGTTCATAAAAGTGGTTAAAATTAATTCGGTCAATGATGCGGATGGTCCCGTATCCGCCTCTTCCAAAAAGGATCAAACGAACTTCTTCATCGTCCAGCATATTTTGGAGGTCAGCCGCTCGTTCTTCATCCGTGCCGGCATACTGATAGTATTGCTGATCAATGGTGTTCCCCAACTTGACCTTGTATCCCCAAAGCTGGAGCGCTTCCATGGCCGGCTGCACATCTTCCAGGCAAAAATAGCCCGCCGGACAGGTAATTCCGATGGTATCTCCCGTTTTGAGAAAGGGGGGCATTCGGGGAGGAAGAATCTTCATAATTCGCAGATTGAAACTTTTTATACTTCTTTTAAAATATTTTGATGACCTACTTCAAGCCGGTAAAAAGCCCCTTCTTTCAGGGTATAATTTTCCGGCTGATGACCCACAGGAAATCCGAAGGCTACGGGATATTTAAAGCCCCTCACCTTATCGCGGATCAGTTCCCATTCTGTTTGTCCGAAAGGCTCTTCTGTATCCTTGCCGTCTCTAAAACTCCCTACGATTAATCCTGTTAGGGATTTCAGCCAGCCGGCTCTTTTGAGTGTCATCATCATCCGGTCGATGCTGTATCTGTATTCTCCTGTATCTTCAAGAAATAATATTTTGCCTGCCATATCCGGTTGAGATTTTGAACCACATATTGCAGCTAAGAGGCACAGATTTCCCCCGATCAGCCGGCCTTCTGCAATGCCTTTTCTGTCTAATTTATGGTTCGGGAAGTGATAGTCGTGTGGCAGTCCTTCTAACGTATTTTTGAGGCTGAGCACGTAGGGGGAGGCGGCTGTTTTTGAGGTAATGCTGGTGCACATGGGGGAGTGGAGGGTCTGTATATGAAAATTCCTGACTATATGCATATGTAAAGCCGTGATATCACTGTATCCGCAAATCCATTTGGGAGATTTTTGAAATCCCGAGAAGTCGATCTGGTCCAAAATGCGCAATATGCCATAGCCTCCTCTGCCAAAGACAATGGCTTTTATGGAAGGATCATCCAACATCTCCTGCATATCTTCAAGGCGCTGCTGGTCCGTGGCGGAGAAATTGTGAAAATGAACGCCAACTGTTTTTCCCAATTTTACTTTAAATCCCCAGGAACGGATTGTCTTACAACCGTATTTTACAGCATCCGCATCTGTCTTGCTGGCCGGACAGGTGATGCCAATGGTGTCTCCTTTTTTTAAAATAGGGGGAACCGTCATTGTGTGTTTTTTGTTAAGTGCAAAGTAAACTAATTTTGCGTCCTTCAAAAACCGAGAGAATTGTTCCATTTAAAAAGTGTTTTCCTGGATGAATATTTTGAACCTGCATTGGGGCGGGCCATCCGTTCCACCCTGGCATTTATTCTTCCCTTGTTATGGGGGCTGACCATCGGGAATATGGGTGCCGCAGTGTGGATTGCCATCGGGGCTCAACTTTTATCCACCGTAAATGTTTCGGGTAGTTATCCCATGAAATTACTGGTGATGAGCGGGGCAATCATTGCCAGCGGTATTGCGGGAATGCTGGGTATTTTGGTTGGGGGAAGCTGGATCCTTTCAACTCTCCTGATGCTGATACTGGCTTTTTTTGGGGGCTTTGTTCGTCAAAGCGGTTCTCATGGTCCGGGGATTATGCTTAGTGTATTGCTTATTTACCTGCTAAGCCTTAACCTGTCGGGTGGTTTTGCAGCTGCCGGAAAGATGTTTATCTGGGTGTTGTCCGGAGGGCTTATTGCTTTAATCTTTACACTTTTGTATTGGGTTTTTATTCCCTTTAGTCCTTTCCGAAGGTCTGTTTCTTATGCCTGGAAGGCGATGTCGGACTGGGTCTCTCTTTTGGCGGAAACGATCTCAAAAGGGCAGGAGGACGGTAACCCAGTAAACGAGTTGGATGAAAAAGAATTTGCCTTTCGGGAAGAGTTGAGTAATTCCATGGAACTGTTAAGCCGGCATCAGGGGATACGCCATGGTCATCGTAACCGTTTATCTTACCAACTGGTAGAACTTCGGCGGATCGTTTCTTTTTCAGATCCGGCACTCACTTCTTTGATAGATGCCCTCGGTCAGGTTAAGACAAATCCGGAATTTCCTGAGAAGCTGCTTTTTTATATTCTGGAAAATTTGAGCCAGGCGATGAGAAGGATCGCTATCAGTATTATCTCAAACCGTCCGGAGGATGTTTATGCCACCGGCCTTATCATCAGGCGGATCAAAAATAATATTGAGCTGTTGGAAAAAGATTTACCAAAATCAATATCTAAAATTGCAGGGGAGCAGACCGTTCGTTCTCTGAATGAATTGACGGACTACCTGGAAGAAGCGATGGGTTTTCTGCAGTGGATGAGCCACAAGTCGGGCAGCATGACTTTTTTTATTCGTAATTTCTTTACAGGTATGACTATCCCTCAGAAGTTGCCGGTCGTGCGGTTCACTTTCAGTCCAAAATCCTTTACTTTCCGCTTTTCACTACGCCTGGCCCTGGCTATGGCAATAGGAGTGGCAGTTTATAAAATTTTTAATGTTTCTAAAGGCTATTGGATTGCCATGACCGCCATGATCATTCTGCAACCGGAGCTGGGTGCTACCTTTACAAAAGCTTTGGACCGGCTGAAGGGTACCTTGTCGGGGGCGATTATTGGCTCTTTGATTTTCTTATTTCCCTTACCCTTATCTATCAAAATGGCTGTTGTCCTTTTTTCAGCCTTTGTTATGATGTATTATATACAGCATAACTATGCCCTGGCCGCGTTTTTTATTACGATAATGGTCATAGCGCTGTATCATCTGCTGGAGCCGGTTACCTGGCAGATTGCATTAATAAGGGTATTGAATACGCTCGGAGGCGCAGGGCTGGCCCTGCTGGGAGGGTATGCTTTTTTCCCATTATGGGAGCGGTATCGTTTCCCTGCGCTGATGGCAAAAGCCATTGCGGCGAACAAGGATTATTTTAGTAGCCTGCTGACAACCGTCTCAAGTGGCATACATTGGACCAATATGAACTTTATAAAGCCCAGAAGAGAAGCGGAAATAACCAACTCCAATGCTTTTCAGTCCTTGAGGAGGATGAAGAGTGAACCGCAGAAAATGCAAACAAACCGGCAACTTTATTTCTTATTGATAGGATATAACATACGGCTTACCCGGCTTATCAAGACCCTGAATCAGCAATTGATCAAATATCCGGGATTAGTAGGTTTTGGCAATCTTCAGTCCTTCAAACGGATGATTGAGGAAATGTTAGAGGGAGCCGGGAAAAAGGCAGAACAGGAGTTTTCTTTTGAACCTGAAAAGCAGTTACACCCGGATGAAATTATTCGTCAGATTAACTTGTTGTTGAAGGAATTGCCCGATGCGGGAAGTGATCAGAAACTGATTAAGGGGTTGTTGGAACGGATCACAAAGGAAACGGTTGGTTTATATTATGCCATTGATCAGATAAAGGCGCCTCCTGTTAAATTGCGGGCCGGATTTGCGCGATGACCTGAGAATCGATAGCCACCTCGTCCAGTTTTGCTTTTTCCATTGTTACCAGTTGAGTAAAGGCCTCCCGGTCGCTGTCCTTAATAGGTTCTGCCGGTGGGAAGTGCTGTATGAGGGGATTGACCTGCCGGCCATTTTTCCAGAAGCGGTAACATACATGTGGGCCGGTGGCCAGCCCCGTCATGCCTACATAGCCAATGACCTGCCCCTGCTTTACATGTTGCCCCACTTTTACCGCTCTCCTGCTCATGTGGAGGTATTGTGTTGTATATACGCTGTTGTGGCGAATTTTTACATAATTGCCGTTGAAGCGAGTATATCGGGAGGCGATAACGGTACCGGCAGCGGTTGACATGATGGGGGTCCCTTTTGGAGCGGCATAATCGGTTCCCAAATGTGCTTTCATTCTGTGCTGTATGGGATGATAGCGATGTAAAGAATAACGGGAAGAAATGCGATAATATTTTAGCGGGGCTTTTAAGAAAGCCTTACGCAAGCTTTTGGCCTGGGCATCATAGTAGCCATCGGTATTTGTACTGTCGTCCTTGAAATAAAAAGCATAAAATTTCTGGCCTCCATGTCCGAATACGGCTGCTTTGATCCGGCCCAGACCGACCGGTTGGCCTTTGATGTACTGCTGATCATAAATGACCTTGAACCAGTCACCTTTTTTAATGGCATAAAAATCAATATCCCAGGCGTAGATATCAGCTAGTTTGATGGCCAGATCGGGATCGGCCTGTACCCTTTGCAGCGATTGAAACAGCGAATGGCGGATTATCCCGGAGGAGGTGCGCTGTTCTACTGTAACCGGTAATTGGTCTTTATATACTTTCATGGAGTCCGTCAAATCGTAAACAACGTAATCTACCGGGTTAGGCTGGTAAACAAAATACCGGGCTTTTTGCAGGCTGTCCTTAGAGCAAAACAAAGTGTAAGGCAGGCCCGCTCTCAGGTCGCGGATATCGAAAACCTTTCGGGATTTTTGAGCCAGCAGCGCCAGTTCCCGGGCGCTAATCCCGTGTGGAGACAGGATGTTGGATAAAAACTCACTGGGGTGGATAGTCGATTTAATAATTTTAAACGAATCTACCGGGAGGCCAAATTCCCGGTGAATAACTACGGGAGGAGGGTTATCTATAGAATCCTTTTCATGATTAGCGTTTCCCGATGTATTCATGCAGGAGGAAAGAACAATAACGGAGGCACTGAACAGACAGAAATAAGCAAAAAAGGTCTTGAATTTTAATTTCATTTTGGCTGGCGGAATAAGAAATATTTAGACAACTTTTGTGATCCCGGATAGAATAGGAATGGCTTGCAAGGTAGGATATTTATATAAAAAAAGGCATAAAAAAGGTCTGTTTGCCGGAAAGTGAGCAGACTTTTAACTTTTGTTTTAATAAAAAAGAGAAATTACCAGATTTTGATGCGCAGGCTGTCCGGCCTGTACATTTTATCTCCCGGTTTCACCTTAAAAGCATCATAAAATGCTTTCATATTGGAGAGGGGCCCGTTCACCCGGTACATTTCCGGAGAATGCGGGTCGTTGTTGATGCGCCATAACAATCGTTTCGGGCGGTTTTTGATACGCCAGATTTGTGCATAGGACAAAAAGAAGCGCTGATCAGGGGTGAGCCCGTCTCTCAAAGAATCGCTTTTTCCTTCTTCTGTATTTTTAAAGGCGGCATAGGCAATAGCCACTCCGCCGATGTCTGCCATGTTTTCTCCTTCAGTCAGTTGGCCGTTTACATGTACGGTATCCAAAACTACATAGCTGTCGTACAATTTTACCACCCGGCTGGCAATGGAGTCAAATTTTTTCCGGTCCGTTTTAGACCACCAGTTGTTAAGGTTGCCCTTTTTGTCAAACTGGCTGCCCTGATCATCAAACCCATGCGTCATTTCATGGCCGATAACGGCGGCAATTCCTCCATAGTTGACGGCATCATCTCCATTTTGGAAATAGAAGGGTGGCTGCAGGATTCCGGCAGGGAAAACAATTTCATTAAAGGAAGGGTTGTAGTAGGCGTTTACTGTTGGCGGGGTCATGTACCACTCTGTTTTGTCCACAGGCTTATGTAGTTTATTAATGTTGTATTCATAATGCCACTTGCCGATACGCATCAGGTTGCCCACTAAGGAATCCCGGCTTATCCTGATGGAGGAATAGTCTTTCCATTTATCAGGGTAGCCTATTTTTTTTGTAAAGGCTTCTAATTTATCTACCGCCTTCTCTTTAGTGGAATCGCTCATCCAGTCACACTGTTCAATATGTTGTTTGTAGGTTTGCTGAAGGTTATTCACCAGGTTTTCCATATATTTTTTAGCAGATGGGGGAAAATATTTCTGAACGTATAATTGCCCTAAAGCATCGCCCAGCGAGCGATTTACAAGGGAAGAAGCACGTTTCCAGCGTTCTTCGGGTGCCTGCTGACCATTGAGCAGTTTTTTATAAAAGTCGAAGTTAGCCGTTGCAAACGGACTGCTCAGCCAGGGGGCAAAGCCATTGACATAATGGAAAGTCAGGTAATTTTTCCAGGTTTTTAACGGTACGGAGTGGAGTAATCCGGATAGGGTGCTGAAGAATTCCGGTTGCCCAACTTGCAAGGTATCTACATCCACGCCAAAATTTTCGGTCAGTTTTTCCCAATTGATATTCGGGGTCTTTTTATCCATCTCTTTAAGTGTTAAAAGATGGTAATTGGCTTCTGGATCGCGAAGTTGAACGGGCGTTTTAGAAGCCTGAGCCAATTGGGTTTCCAGGTTCATAATTTCTTTGGCCGCTTCCGTTGTATCTCCTTCGTATCCGGAAAGGGAAAGGATATGTGCAATGTATTGATGATACTTTTCCCGTATTTCTTTACTTGTGCTGTCTTCTTTAAAATAATAATTCCGGTTGGGAAGCCCCAGCCCTCCCTGGTAAAACTGAGCTCGTTCAACGTTGCTGTTTTTGTCATCGGGTCCCACATAGCTTCCGAATAGCGAGCCATTCCCTTCTTTATATTCGGTGGTTACTTCTTTTAGGACGCCATCGGGGCTGTCTATTTTTGAAATACGGGTCAGCACGTGCTGCAAAGGCGTTATTCCGGCTGTTTCAATGGCAGCGCTATCCATGATTGCAGCATACAGGTCGCCAATTTGTTGTTCAATATTGCCTTCTTTGGGCGCTTGTAAACGGCTACAGGAATCCAGGATAAACTTCATCTGATGCAGGGCATTGTCGCGAACGACATAGAAAGACCCCCATCCTGTTTTGGAAGGAGGAATTTTTGTATTTTTCAGCCAGGTGCCATTGGCATATTCAAAGAAGTTTTGCGCCGGGCTTTCGGTGGTGTCCCGTCCGCTGAGATCCAGTGGGTCGGATTGTGCATTTTGAGAATTTGTATGGCAACTCATCATTGCTAAAAAGACCAGAGCGGTCATGGAGAAAGAAAGCATTTTTGTCATGGATGTGGATTTGGTGTGTAATCGTTTTGAAGGTCGAAATTAGGAAAAATTGCGAAAAGAGGCTACAGGAACCTTTTGATGAGGGATAAAATCCTTAAATTTAACCTTTGAAATAGCATAAATAGCTATAAAAGAAAGAAAAGATGTCAAGAATAAGATTTCTTAAGGGAGATATTACCAAATTGGAGACAGAAGCCATCGTAAATGCAGCCAATAGCAGCCTGCTGGGAGGCGGTGGCGTAGATGGGGCTATCCATCGTGCGGCAGGCCCTCAATTGCTGAAAGAATGTCGGACCCTTGGTGGCTGTCTGACCGGAAAAGTAAAAATGACAAAGGGATACCGGCTCCCGGCGAAGTTCGTTATTCATGCTGTAGGGCCGGTATGGCATGATGGAAAAAACGGGGAACCCGGGTTGTTGCAAAACTGTTATAAAAACAGCTTACAGCTTGCTGCAGACCACCGTTTGAAGTCTATTGCTTTCCCCGCCATCAGCACGGGTATTTATGGATATCCGTTTGATGCTGCGGAAAAGATAGCCTTAACTACAGTTCGCGAATTTTTACAAAATAACCCGTTCCCCAGCGAGGTAATCTTTGTCTTTTTTAGTGATAAGGATTATGACCGGTTTAAAGTTTTGTATGAAGAAAATGGCGAAATTTGATTTTTTTGTTTAGTTTTGGTAGCTCATTATTATTTATATTAAAAACAAATTTATGTTTGATGAAATTCTGAAACTGGTTAAAGAAAATGCAACAGAAGCAGTAACCAACAACCCGGATATTCCCGGAGACAAAAAAGAAGGAGTTCTTCAGGAGGCTGCCTCTTCAATTTTTGACGGATTAAAGGGAGAAGCGTCTGGCGGAGGATTGCAGAATATATTAGGTTCTTTTTCCAGTGGAGCAGGTGGAGGCGCGCTTACCGGCCTTATTGACAAGGTGAAAGGCTCTTTCGTGCAGAATCTGGTAAGCAAGTTGGGCTTTGACAGTGGAAAGGCTTCTGGTATTGCTTCCATGCTTATCCCCCTGGTAATTAATAAATTGTTTCATAAGACCGCCGATCCTGCCGACAACAGTTTTAGTGTTCAGGGGCTTTTGTCCTCCTTTGGCGGGGGAGATGCCGGCGGAATATTGGGAAAAGTGAAAGACCTTTTTTAAAATATACTTTTTGAATTTCAATCGTTGTCGAAAAGTTAAAGGGAAGTTAAAGAATTGTTAAATAGAAAATTCCTGTATTTCCCTTGAAATTCAGAAACTTATGAGGATACTTTGTGAAAATCAGCCCTGTTGATAACTATCTTTTTGCTGTTCATAAGGGCAAGATAAAATTTTATATATAATTATTAAGTTATAATATAACTTAATCTTATAGTATATATTATTTATAGTCAATTATATTATATATAATATTATTAATAATTTAAAAAGGATACTATCTGTTTAGATGGTATTCTTTTTATTTTTAATGGCTTCTTGATTTTTGGCGGTGGCAGGAAATAAAGTTTGTTATTCTGAAGGCATTTAGTAACTTCGAGTTGAATTTAATGGGTTAGTAAGTAAAAAGAGCCGGCACTTTTTTCTCGCCGGCTCTTTTTCAATTATGCAATATCTACACGATGGCTAAGGTAAAAAAAGCATTTTTTTGTCAAAATTGTGGTTATGAAAGTCCGAAATGGTTGGGAAAGTGCCCCTCTTGCGGGGAATGGAATACCCTGGTAGAGGAATTGATAAATCGTGGAGAAAAGACGGCTAAGGAAGATTGGAAGCCGGTTACCGGAAAGGGCCGGTCTTCAATTATTAACCTTAAGGATATTGAAAAAAAGGAGCAGGAATATATACAAACATCTGACCAGGAACTCAATCGTGTATTAGGAGGGGGAATTGTGCCGGGGGCGCTGGTTTTAGTAGCGGGAGAGCCTGGTATTGGGAAATCAACCCTTTTTCTTCAAAATGCACTGGAAATGCCCGGGGCCGTGGTGTTGTACATCAGCGGAGAAGAAAGCGAGCAACAGATCAGGATGCGGGCCGATCGCCTGGGCATGACGGGCAGCAACCTTTATTTGTTGACAGAAACGGATACGGCGCTCATTTTTAAAGAGATAAAGAAATTACGGCCCGATTTGGTGATTGTGGATTCTATTCAAACTCTGCAATCCCCTTACGTGGAGTCGGCGCCCGGCAGTGTTTCTCAGATTCGTACCAGCACGGCAGAATTGCAGCATTTTGCTAAATCCACCCAAACTCCCGTTTTTATTATTGGCCACATCAATAAGGAGGGAAGTATAGCAGGGCCCAAAGTGCTGGAGCATATAGTGGATACCGTTCTGCAGTTTGAAGGAGATCAGCATTATCTCTATCGAATCCTGCGGACCATTAAAAATCGCTTTGGTTCTACCTCCGAATTAGGAATTTATGAAATGACAGGAAACGGCCTGCGGCAGGTATCCAACCCTTCAGAAATCCTGCTGTCTGAAAAAGACGAAGCCTTGAGTGGGGTGGCCATTGCCGCCTCAATTGAGGGGATCCGGCCCATGCTGATTGAAACCCAGGCGCTGGTTACGCACTCCGTTTATGGAACTCCACAGCGAACGGTAAATGGCTTCGATCTCCGGCGGCTTCAACTTTTGTTGGCCGTGCTGGAGAAGCGGGGTGGATTTCAATTTGGAATTAAGGATGTTTTTGTAAATATCGCTGGTGGGTTGCGGGTATCAGACCCCTCCATTGATCTGGCCATCATTTGTGCCTTGCTTTCTTCGTATGAAGACCAACCTCTCCCGCATCATTATTGCTTTGCCGGAGAGGTGGGATTGAGTGGAGAGATAAGACCGGTTAACCGCATCACTCAACGTATTTTGGAGGCTGAAAAACTGGGTTTTGAGAAGATATTCATCTCTAAATATAACCTGCCTCATAAAAAAGGTACTGCACAACAAACCGATTTCAGCCGTTACCGCATAGAAGTAGTCTTGGTCAGCCAGATTGAAGAACTGTACCAGAAGTTATTTTAGTGTTGCTTGTCAATAGTTATCGACTGCTTAATCTGGAAAGCAAGCGCAATATCTCCAAATACAGCCATACAATTGTGACAAGCAGCCCGAAAGCGCCGTACCATTCCATGTATTTTGGAGCGCCCATTTTGCTGCCCCGCTCAATCATATCAAAATCAAGCAGCAAATTCAACGCAGCTACCACTACGACAACAAGCGAAAAAATGATACCGAACATGGAGGTATTGGCCGGGTTCATAAAGGGAATATTGACATTAAAGAAACCCAATATCCAGGTCAACATGTAAAAAATGAATATTCCAAAAGTGGCGCCAATTATGATCGTTCGCAGTTTGTTGGTAACTTTAATAATCCTGGTTCTGTAGAGCGTCCACATGGCCAATACTACGCCAAATGTCAACAAGACGGCCTGAATGACCAGGTAAGGGGCCTGCTCGGCAAACATTTTGCTGAACATGGCTGAAATAGCGCCGAGAAACAACCCTTCGGCCAGCCCATAGGCAGGCGCCAGGTATTTAGACCATTGCATCTTGAAACTCATTACAATGGCCAGTCCCAGTCCGCCGAAGGCCCCGATCAGGATCAATGGGGTCACATTTTCCCCTTTTTCAAAGGCAAACCAACTGTAAACGGAAGTGCACATCGCCATCGCAAAAATGAATAAGAACTTATTCAAGGTACCCTTTACCGTCATCGTCCCTTCCTCTCCGATATGAATCGTAGTGGTGCGCTTAAAAATCTTGTCATTTAAGGCAGGATTGCTGCTTTTTTCTACAAAGGCCATAATTTTAATTTCTGGTTAATTAGGGTTACAAATTTACATCTTTTATTGTTTAAAGGAGGAGGAGAAACCAGACAGGGGGATTTTTAACTTTTTGAAAACAAGTATGGAGAGGCCTCATTCAAAATGGAATGAACTTTGAGCCTTTTTATAGAAAAGTAAGTCTTATGAAAAAGTTATGTTTTTTAATTGGGATGATCCTGTCGTTTGGCATGTTTCAAGCCTGCAATAGCGGTGGCCGGGGAGGTGAAAAGAATTCTCCTTCTACTGTGGACCAGACCACTGCTCCTAATACCAAAAGCCAGGACACCACCAGTCAAAAGAAAGGGATGAATCAGAATGATTTTAACAGCACAAGAGCTGATTCGAGCCGGATAAAAAAATATTAGTTTGGACTCTTCCGATTAATCAAACTTGTTGATTCCGGGAGCTGGTTTCCATTTTGAGTGGGGTTCAAAATAATGCCATAAAGTAGCGGATATGTCCCGGATGAGTTTTTCAGCCTCATTGTCATGTGTCCAGCTTTGATCTTTTATATTTTTGGTATAGACTGAGAATACATAATCGCCATGTGGAGCATTGACCAAAACCACTTCACACCTTGCGTCATTTACAGCCCCCGTTTTGGAAGCTGTTTGGATATAGGGTGGAATTTGAGACAGGGCATCTCCGTCCCAATAGATGTGAGTCATGTTGCGGTACATTCTTTCACAGGCTGCCGGGGTAAGAATTTTAGCCTCGCGAATGGCTGTAACGAGGGTAGCGATTTCCCGAGGGGTGGTTTGTCCCCATCCATAAACTTCCCATATTTTCTCGCGTCCCGGCGTGCGGGAGTTTACTCTGGTTTTCTCGAATCCATTATCAGAGAGCCACTGATTGATGGTGGCTCCTCCCCCTGCAAGAGACTGGCACCATAGCGCTGCGGTGTTATCACTACGGCTGATCATCAGCGTAGCCGCCACTTTCAGGCTGGTCTTGACGCTGTCTTTGAAATATTGCATGATACCCGATCCGCCATAAGCCTGTGAATCCCGGTATAATAGAGGCTGATCATATTGTAATTCTCCCTTCACAATCTTGTCAAACAGCGCGCACATGATGGGTACTTTAATGGAGCTGGCCGTGGGAAACAGCGTGTCTGCATGAAGGGCAACGCCCTTTCCATTTTTTAAATGATGAACATAAATGCCGACTTCTCCCTGAAAACCCGCAACAATCTTTTCCAATTTCTTCGTGAGTTTTTTATCCGTACGGAATGGTTTTTGGGCGAAGGTGGACACTCCCGCCAAAATGAGGACAAGTAGTAAGAAAATAATTTTGCAATTACAATTGAAGAGCTTTCTCATAAAGGAATATTATTTAAATTACATCTGTAACCCTCCGCAGACGCTAATCACCTGTCCGGTAACATAACTACTCAGTTCGGAAGCAAGAAACAAGGTGACATTTGCGACATCTTCTGCACGGCCAAAACGCCCTAAAGGGATTTGACTGATGTAGCCTGTTGCCGCGTCTCCCTCTTTCAGGTAATGAGTCATATCCGTCTCTACAAAGCCGGGGGCAATGGCATTACAACGGATGTTGCGGCTGCCCAGTTCTTTGGCGATAGATTTGGTAAACCCGATGATACCGGCCTTGGAGGCGGCATAGCTGCTTTGTCCGGCATTTCCCCGAAGGCCGATAATGGAACTCATGTTGATGATGGAACCTTTACGTGCTTTCATCATCGGGCGAATAACCTGTTTTGTCATGTTGTAAACGCTTTTCAGGTTGGTATGAATCACCTGGTCCCATTGGTCTTCACTCATGCGCAGCAGGAGGTTGTCTATGGAAATACCTGCATTATTGACCAGCACATCAATGCTTTCAAAATCTTTGAGAATGTCTTTTACGAGCGATTCACAATCTGTGAATGCTGCAGCATCAGACTGGTAGGCTTTAGCTGTTTTCCCGTTTTGAGATAGTGTTGATTCCAATTCCCGGGCTTTCTCAGCCGAACTCCGATAGGTAAATGCAATGTTGGCGCCTTGGGAAGACAATTTTTCAGCGATGGCTTTTCCAATTCCCCGGCTGCCTCCGGTAATGAGGATGTTTTTGTTTTCAAGTAGATTCATATTCATAAAGGTCTATTCTAATATTTTCAGAATTTCATCAATATATTTTCTGTTGTTATATAACCGGGGCACTTTATGCTGTCCTCCCAGTTTGTCTTTATATTTTAACCAGTTGTTAAACGTTTGAACGGGTACCGCATGAATAATCGGCTTTTGAAGTGCAATATTTTTATAGCGCTTGGCTTCATAGTCAGAGTTAACAGATTGCAGCGTTTTATCCAGTATATCTGTAAATTCATCCATGTTTTCCGGCCTGGATTCGAATTCGATAAGCCATTCATGGGCGCCATTTTTATTATCGGAAAAATAAACAGGGCCTGCGGTATAGTCATTAATGATTGCCCCGGTTTGCAGGCAGGCTGTAGAAATAGCCTTGTCCGTGTTTTCTACTACCACTTCTTCCCCGAAGGCATTGATAAAAAATTTGGTGCGGCCGGTTACGGTAATCCGGTAGGGATGAAGACTGGTAAATTGGATCGTATCTCCCAGAATGTAGCGCCACAGTCCTGAGTTGGTAGTAATAACCAAGATATAAGACTGATTGATTTCAACTTCTTTCAAGGAAAGAGTTTGTGGATTTTCTTTTCCGTATTCCTCCAGGGGCATAAATTCGTAAAAAATACCATGATTGAGAAACAGGAGCATCCCTTCATTTTGAAGAAGGTTGTCCTGGGCAGCGAAAAAACCTTCCGAAGCGTTATAGGTTTCCTGGTAACGCATAAGCGAATCGGGAATCAATTTCTGAAATTGAGAGACGTAAGGTGTGAAACTTACTCCGCCGTGGATATATAGCTCCAGGTTTGGCCAGACCTCTTTAATGTGAGATTTACCGGTCAGTTCAAGTATGTATTTCAATAAGATAACGGTCCAGGAAGGCACCCCTGCAATGGAAGTTACGTTTTCCTCAATCGTGTCTCTTGCAATACGGTCAATCTTCTTCTCCCATTCATCCATCAGGGCCACAGAAAGATCAGGGGTGCGGACAAGATGACCGTAAAAAGGCATATTTTGCAACATGACAGCGCTGAGGTCTCCATAGGAGACCAGTTCGTTGAGTTGACTTACCTGGTGGCTTCCGCCGATTACCAGAGTTTTCCCGGTCATGAGGTCCGACTCGGGAAAGTTGTTATAAAAGAGAGTGATCACATCCCTGCCGGCCCGGTAATGGCAGTCCCGCAGGGTTTCCCTGCTGACGGGAATAAATTTGCTTTTGTCGCTGGTAGTCCCGCTGGATTTGGCAAACCAGCGTATAGGGGTGTTCCATAAAATATTCTGCTCCCCCTCCATAATGCGGTTTATAAAAGGCTTTAGGGTATCATAATCTTGTAGGGGGACATTTTTTGTGTAATCTTTTACAGTATGAATGTGGTTAAATCCGTGCTTTCTTCCGAATTCTGTGTATCGCCCCTCGCCGATTAAGTCCTGAAAAGTGCGTTGCTGGGCTTCCAGTGGAAAGTCAATAAAACGTTCCATCCGTATCATTCGAAGCCTGGCAAGGCGTGATATAGCAGGACTGAGTAGCTTCATTTTGCTAAAATAGATATTAGGAGGAAGAATCCGGTAGATTTTCCAGGATTTTTTTTCCTCTGAATTCGAAATTTTTGCCAAGATATACCTTTCTGACCTGGGGATCGGCTGCCAATTGCTCTGCTGTTCCTGATTGAAGTATATTTCCTTCAAAGAGGAGGTAGGCTCTGTCGGTAATGGATAAGGTTTCCTGAACGTTGTGGTCGGTAATCAGGATTCCAATATTTTTTTGTTTAAGCTTCACCACAATGGTTTGTATATCTTCTACGGCGATGGGGTCAATCCCCGCAAAGGGCTCATCCAGCAAGATAAATTTGGGATCAACTGCCAGCGCCCGCGCTATTTCCGTACGTCTTCTTTCGCCGCCGCTGAGGAGGTCTCCGTTGTTTTTGCGTACATGTTGCAGGTGAAATTCATCCAGCAGGGATTCCAGTTTATCTTTTTGCTCTTTTTTGTTGAGCTTTGTCATCTCCAGGACCGCCGCAAGATTGTCTTCCACAGATAGTTTCCTGAAAACAGAGGCTTCCTGTGGGAGATAGCCGATTCCCATTTTAGCCCGCTTATACATCGGTACTTTCGTAATATTGGTCTGATCCAGGAAAACCTCCCCTTCATCGGGCTTTATAAAACCTACAACCATGTAAAAAGTGGTCGTTTTCCCTGCTCCATTGGGGCCCAATAATCCCACAATCTCTCCCCTGGATACCCTGATAGAGATGTGATCCACCACGGTACGGTTGCGATATCTTTTTACCAGTTTATTTGTATGCAGTTCCAAAACCCGATCTTTATTTGAGCAAAATTAATACTTTAATCCGTTTTATCTTTAAAAGATTCCCGTTGCTCTTCATTGCCGGTTTACCCGAAATCCATTAGGTTTGCAAAAATTTGGCAAAATTTGTCGCCATCGCAGCCTTATGAAAGTAACTGAACATTTGAAAAATGCGAAAGAGATGTTGGTATCTTTCGAGATATTACCGCCTCAGAAAGGGAAAGGCATTGAATCCATATACCATCACCTGGACCCGTTGATGGAGTTTGACCCCGCTTTTATTAATGTCACCTATCATCGCAGCGAATATATCTTTAAGAAGAAGGCAGACGGCTCTTTTGAAAAGACCGCTATCCGTAAACGGCCGGGAACAGTTGGTATTTGCGCAGCTATTATGAGCCATTATAAGATTGATGCCGTACCTCACCTCATTTGTGGCGGATTTAGCAAGGAGGAAACTGAAAATGCCTTGATAGACCTGAATTTTCTTGGGATAGATAATGTATTGGTTTTACGCGGAGATGCCCCCAAAAATGAAACTTTTTTTATCCCGGAGCCGGATGGGCATTCTTATGCTATTGACCTGCTGAAGCAGGTAGTGAATATGAATCATGGAAAATATTTGCAGGAGGATTTGACTAATGCGCAAAAATCCAATTTTTGTGCCGGGGTAGCCGGGTATCCTGAAAAGCATTTTGAGGCCCCCAATATGGAGTCTGATCTGTATTATCTTAAAAAGAAGGTAGAACAGGGGGCAGAGTACATCACCACCCAGATGTTTTTTGATAATAAAAAATATTTTGAGTTTGTAAAAAAATGCCGGGAAATTGGTATTACGGTCCCGATCATCCCCGGATTGAAACCATTGACTACGCTGCGTCATCTGAGCGTATTGCCCCACATTTTTCATATTGATATCCCCGAAGACCTTTCGCGGGAAGTGAGAAAATGTAAGAACAGGGCTGCCGTAAAACAGGTGGGCGCTGAATGGCTGAAGGTGCAGTGTAAGGAGTTGAAGGCTGCCGGCGTACCGGCGTTACATTTTTACACGCTGGGGCAAACGGAGCTGGTAAAGAGTGTGGTAGAGGCGATCTAGTATTTTACCTCCAAAATCTCCAACTTCCTTTTTTCGTTTCCAAGTTGGAATTCTACTTCCTCACCTGCCTGATGGCCCATCAGGGCTTTTGCAATTGGGGCAATGAAGGCAATTTTTTTCTTCTTGACGTCGGCTTCATCCACCCCTACAATTTGAAAAGTGTTTTTCTTGTTATTATTTAACATTCTGTAGCTCACTGTGGCTCCAAAGCGAATCTCCTTTTGGGACGCCTTTGGAGGTTCAACTACCTGGGCAGAATCTATGCGCTCCTGTAGCTGTCGGAGTTTACTATTTAATACGATGGTCTCTCGTCTTTTTTGATCTTCATCGGTTGCAGGGATTGCGGCTTTTTCCTGTTCAAGCTGTTCTTTCTCTTTCTGTAATAATTCCATTCCGTATGCCGTAACATAATTGGTTTCTTCCGGCGGTAAAGGCGCCCGCGGGGGAATAACCGGCATTTCTTCCTGGTCGCTTTCTTTTACGAAACCTCTGCTCATTCTTTATCCAATTTAGTCAGTCTTTCCCCAAAATATACCCCAACATCAGGCCAAAGGAAGTATTTCGCGTGAAAAAAGCCTTCCCCAGGTTGGATACATTTATGACCCCTATATCCGCTTTGGCGGCAAGGCTTATCCGGTTAGAAAATTCAGCGCCCAGCAGTACATCCACGCCTCCGTCAAAGCGTCTATAGAATCCATTTTTCATGGGATCGAATGATTCTATTTGTTTGCCTGATTTTTTGGCTGAAAAGCCATACGCAAAATAGGGGCCTATGCCCACCATCCATTTCCCTTCTCCACCGGCCATCTCCGGTTTAAATAACAGGTTCACCGGGAGTGTCAGATAGTTGAATCTGGTGTTTTGCCGGTATCCGGAAACCTGTTCACTCCCGCCTTTGCCTTCATATAACAAGGCGGGTTGAAGATACAGTTCGGGCATAAGAGGCAAAGTAGCAAATACGCCTCCTGCCACCCCTGTAATAAGGTGGGTCGTAGATTTGGTATCCCCCGATTTAAAAGTCATAGTGGAAAAATTTGGCCCTGCCATAATGCCAAAAGCGGCCTGGGCAAAAGCGGCCTCCGTCAAACATAGAGATAATAAGGTAACCAGGATTTTTTTCATTGCTTGGTATTTTTAATCATCAAATATAAAAATAATCCCGGCAACTGCCGCTGCCGGGATAGACTTTTGCTTGCCAGAAAAGGAGATTAATATTTCCCGAAGGTATAACCCAGGGTAACTCCAAAATTGGTATTCCTTGCGGAATTATCGTTATCGCCTTCCTTTTGAAGGTTGATCAATCCAAGATTGGCGTTCAGCCCGATATTGAATCCGCTGGCCATTTCATACCCCAGTTGTACATTGGCGCCCGCATCAAAACGATTTAAAGTGGGATCGCCTCCCATCACGTTTTCTTTGAACGGGTCAAAAGAAGTAGAGCCTCCAAAATCACCCGCGTTACCAGAAAGCTTCGATTTGCCAGAAATTCCATAGCCTAAGTAGGGGCCCACACCTATGATCCAGGCACCACTGCCGTTGGGCATTTCGGGCTTGAACAAGAAATCAATGGGAAGGGTCAGGTAATGGAGTCTGGTCTTAAATTTTCTACTCACGCCATTATCTTCATAGGTTTCTTTTCCGCCTTTTCCTTCATACATCAGAGAAGGCTGGATATAAAATTGAGGGGCAATGGGAATGTTGGCATACACACCGCCTTCGACTCCAACCATCATATCACTGGTTTCTTTCTTTCCATCTGTTTTTGAAGTCATACTCGAAAAACTGGGACCTGCTTTTATTCCAAAGGTAGTAGTGGGCATGGCACCATAAGTTGGCGCCGTATTCATTTGCGCTTCTGCTTTTTTAACAGGAATAATCAGAATGCCTGTCAAGACTAAAGCCGCTATCGGCAACATCATTTTTTTCATAATTGTTGTTTTTAAAATTAGAGTTTTCTTAGAAAATTAGAAATTAGAAAAGGAAACCCAGCGATATGCCAAGTACCTTATTCCTAAGGATTTTAGTGTCGCTATTTTCTCCTTTAGGAGCGTTGTTGGTAAAACTCATTCCATATTGAGCGCCCAGCAGCAGGCCATTGCTGAATTCAAAACCGGCTAACACATTAGCTCCGATATCGGTAGATTTCAAATCATCGTCAGAACTGTTCCCGAATTTAATATCATGGTCAGTGTGGCCGCTAATATCTCCCAGATTTCCGTCATAAGACACCTGGCCACCCACTCCCTTTGCAATATAAGGGCCGGCGCCTACGTAAAATTTAGTATTGGCTCCGATGGTAGGTTTAAATAAAATGTTTACCGGTACTTCAATATAAGTCGGATTCATTGTTTGGGTGAAATCCCAATTGTCTCCGGAGTATTTCAACTTAGACCCTTTCCCAGTATAAAAAACTCCGGGCTGCAGAGAAAGCATAGACGCCAAAGGCAAATCCACAATCACTCCTAAATGGTAAGAAGGCAGGGAGTTGGCATCCGGGATACCATGAGTTTGATCCTGAGGTTCATATTTTAAATCTGCGAAATTAATTCCGCCTTTTATCCCCAGTTTAACTTGGGAAAAGGCGCTCATTCCAGCGAGCATGCATAGGAACGTAACGAATAGGATTTTCTTTTTCATAACTTTTGTTTTTGGGTTAAACCTTTTATAAGGTATAATCAAAGAATATGCCACAATGGAATTTGAAGAGTTCTTTTTCCCTTGCAATAGTATGAAAGTCAATAGTTTATTGGGGTTCTGACTTTGAGGTATCAGGTTCCTTTTTTAGTGGAGGTGAGACGGGTTAAAAAAGCGTTCAACTGCTTTACATTTAATTGTTTGGCCAGTATTTTTTTATTTTTATCCAATAAATAGACAACGGGGGTCATATATACATCATAAAGCTGACGGTAGGTGCTGTTTCCTTCCGGATCCCAAAGATTAATCCAGTCATTTAATTGATGAGTTTCAATAAAATCGGTCCATTGTTTTTTGTTACCGCCGGACAGAACCCCTACCATTTTTACTCCCTTGCTTTTCCACTCGTTTTCATAGGCAGAATCCAACTTGGGGACGACAATTTTACAATGTCCGCAGGTGGGGTCCCAAAAGACCAGGATGGTAAACCTGGACTGAATATCAGAAAGAGTAACAGGTTTTAAATCTATGGTTTCCAGGCTTAATTTCGGTGCCGTGTTTCCTATAAGATTAGGAGCAATTTTGGAAGCCTTGTCTATAATCTTTTTAAGCTGATCTTCTTTCACCCAGTAAGCTTCTCCGGTAACGTAATATTGCTCTACCAGGTGAACAAATACGGCATCCATTCCCATGTAGGGAGACTTTTCATAGGTAGAAGTCAGCCACCAGAGAATATATTTAAAGACTCCTTTATTTGCTTTAGCACGAGCCAGGAGCTGATCGGCTGCCTGATTTACAGAATCGGGAACAGGAGGAACCAGTTGAGTAAAATATCGCTGAAGCCGGGTTTCCAGCAGGGGAGTACGAACGATACGGCTATCCGAAAAGTTCACTGCATCCCAGTAATGGGCTCTAAAGTAATGATAGGCGTATGACGTATCTGTATTGCCCTTCGGTTTTTCGGGAACCTGTGGATCCTGCATGACCCGGAAGAGGGCGGCCAGCAGTCTGTGAGGGTGTTGTTTGATGATTTTTTCACGGTAGTTTTGAATATTTTTCCCAACCTGACGCTGAATTGCAGCAATAGTTACAGAATCTTTACCCGCTCGTCTGGCAGCTGCAATTTGCTCTTGTTGTTGATTTAAGAATGCATTGTAATCCCGGAACAACACGTTATCCTCCGAGTTTTCAAAACTCAGATTTTTAAAATGTGCTGTGGTATCTGCATTGATTTTAAAATGTTGATCCTGATCAATAAGCAGTTCAAAATAACGTTGTTTGCGAGGGTATAAAATAAAGTAAATCCCACCAGGCAAGGTGTCTTTTCCCTTAAAGACCGCTATTCCTGAAGGGGAAATAGAAACAGAATCAATCAGGTAGGTATTTTGCCCATAATAATTTCCGAGATAAAGTTTCCCCTGGTGAAGGTGCTTCAGGTGTATCTGAATAGAATGTCCTTTCTGGGCGGAAACTCCCCCGCCTATCCCCAGCGCCATTAATAAAACCAATGCGTATTTCATCTTACAACTTCTTCTTACAGCGCAAAATTACACCTTTTGGGTCGTTTATTGGAGAGGAGAGCCCGGCTCTTTCTTAAAATGGTTGTAAACCAGTTTGTCGGTAAGCGAGGGGAAAAATTTATTCATGAAAACCGTTAATTTTCCCTGGGAGGTCATTACCAGTGTTCTCTTTTTTAGGACAATCCCTTTAACAATGCGGGAGGCTACCTCCCCGGCGCTCATCAGTTTCCCTTCCTCCAGTGGCGTTTCTGCCTGGGCATTTCCTTTTTCGTTCAGGGCGGTGTTGCGGATATTGGAAGAAGTGAATCCCGGGCATACCCACATGACATGCAGTCCGGTATATAAGTTTTCTGTTCGGAGGGCCTCCATGAAGCCTTGCATGGCAAATTTTGACGAGGAATAACCTGTTCGGCCGGGCAACCCCCTATAGCCGGCAATAGAAGATACGCCCACCACGGTTCCTTTATTTTTAAGCAATTCCGGAAGGGCATAATGTGTGCAATAAACAGTTCCCCAGAAGTTGATGTCCATGAGTTTTTTTAGGGTATCCAGGTTGTCAAGCTGACGGAACAGTGCCCGCATGGAGATGCCGGCATTATTTATAAGTACATCAATACGTCCGGCTTTTTCAAGTGCGAAGTCTATCAACTTCCTGCATTCGGGTTCTTTACTGACGTCTGCCCTAAAGGTATAAAGCAGCCCCGATTTGCATTCTGCTTTTAGTGCGGAAAGTTTTTCAGGGTTCCGGCCACAGGTGATGACGAGGGCTTTCTGGCGGAGGCTCTCTTTTACAAGCGCGTGGCCAATTCCGGAGGTGCCGCCCGTGATTACACATACTTTATCCTTTAAGGACATGGCTGATAACATTTTTCACAAAAATAAAAGAATAATACTTTTTAAGAAGGATAAAGAGACGAAGGCAAAAAAAAGGATAGTTTTTTTGATTTGCTATTGGCTCGAAAAAAAATAGTCATTACCTTTGCACTCGCTTTGGGAAAATCTTTTTGTAAAGGTACGAAGCGGAAATTGATTCGGTAGCTCAGTTGGTAGAGCACAACACTTTTAATGTTGGGGTCCTGGGTTCGAGCCCCAGCCGGATCACTTTTTCAACCTCGCAACTTATTGATTCTCAACCGAAAGCTATGCCATTACTGCATTTGTGGCTCTCTTTATTTCTTTTTTAAATTTTTTCTTTTCCTTGTCAAACAGTTTCTTTGCTAATCCATTTCCCAACTGTCGGTGCAACATAATTTTCCATTTTGGTAAGAAGCTCGTCAATGTTGTCGCTGACTAAAAGCATTTGTTGGTTTACTTCCTTCAGGAAACCTTTCTCGACCATTGTCTGGATTAAGATATTTAGGGGGTTATAAAAATCATCGATATTTAAAATCGCTACCGGTTTTTTATGTAGTCCTAATTGTGCCCAGGTCAACATCTCAAAAAATTCTTCTAATGTCCCAAAACCACCTGGTAGAGCAATTACTCCGTCACTTAGTTCATTCATTTTAGTTTTTCGTTCGTGCATTGTTTCAACTAAGATCAACTGTGTCAGGTGGTCATGCGCAATTTCTTTTGATTTTAAAAAATTAGGTAATACTCCAATGACTTTCCCTCCTTGTTTTAAAACCCCGTCTGCAACTGCCCCCATAAGCCCAACTTTAGCTCCACCATAAACTAATTCAATGTTGTGTCTTGCTAATGCCTGTCCAAGTAAGGTTGCCTGCGATGTATAAATGCCTTCTGTTCCAAAACTTGAGCCGCAAAATACGGTCACTCTTTTCATAAATTTTCTTAGTTACAAAATTTCATTGATATAATTTTGCGATCCTATATAACCTTCTGCGACTGGCACATTAGAAGGAATAGATTTAGACCACAAACCTACAATTACAGCCGACAGTTCAAATTTACAACTTTCCGTTCAACCGAAGCCATTTTCCCGTTCTTGTGTGTGGGTTATTTTACAGATACTTCGATTGGAGATTGTAATCCTCTGGCGAACCGATTGATATAATTTTTCCAATCTTCATAATTCTCAAATTGCCCGCTTTTGCTCCAGCTAAACCCGGCATAATAGGAAAATTTTTCATTGCCATCCATGCGGGCCAACATCAGGATGTTGTCCTTATCTTTTGTGCCTTTTACAAAATTATCCGATCCGATAATGATGGCAGCATACAAAGAACCTTCACTCACCGGCTGCTCCGTGGTGATGTATCCTAATTCTTTATTCATGTCTTCGTGAATTAATTTTCCGGGCGCCCGTTCAATAGAGATTTTATTGCCGGACGGCTTTAGGCCTTTCCGAATCTGCTCCGTAGAAAAATTGGTAATTTGAATACCTGCAGCTGCAAAAGCGTCTTGGGGTAATTCGGTCGAATAAGATATCTGAAAATGATTAAGGTTCTGTCCTGCATCCAAAGAAATATGGCGGGTTTCTCCCATCTGCTTTCCGGCTACATTATATGGATCATACGCTAATTTAAAATCTATCCGGATAGGGCCGGTGGATAAAACATCTGATTTTGTAAAATTCTCCGGGATCCAGAGTTTATTGTTTTTCCAGATGCCATCCGCTCCCATGCCACGGGTATTTCCTGAAGTGTATAAATCGGCACCGTCTCCCAGATCTACATGATAGTTTTCTCTCAAATACCAGTCATTTATAATGAGTTTCGGTTTCTTCTTAGCCCATACATCAATGGTGCTGCTGATGAGTGATCCCGGATTGGCTGTTTTAAGAGCCGGTCCATAGGTACGGTGAGCAATACGGTCATTTTCCCAGGCAAAATCATCATAGCGTTCACGCACAAAACGTCCATAGGTTTTATACTGCCCGGGAAGATAAAATTGCGCTTTACCCAGATAAGCATAAAATTTTCTAACCTGATGCGGTGCAAAATCGGCTTGAAAAATAATGGCATTCGGATGTGAACTGCCATCAGTAGATACCGGTTGGCATATGAGTTCTCTTCCCGCCCCATCTTTAATGTGAATCTTCCTGTACGATACATTATCTCCCAAAGGAGTTAATTGATTCGCCGTAATGGTGATGGTTTGGTTCAGCCGGCCAAAATCCAATTTGTTTTCTGCCGTGATCGTTATCACCCGGGCGGCAGCAAACGATTGCATCATCAGGGATAAAAAAAGAAATCCGACAAGGGCTTTGAAATACATCATATTTTATTACATTTTAATTTTTAAGGATGTGGTTTTTACCATGATTGTCAAAGAGAACCGGAAAATAGAGGAGGATGTATGCCATGTTTCCCCGTATTTCGGTTAGCACAGAGCAAATGTACAAAAATCATTTCTCTTATTTCACATCCCGACATTACAACCACTTAAAACAAAATACCTCTAAATAAATCCCAATTAGGCAAACTACATTTTTCACTTTCTTTTGTTTCTTTCTTGACGTTCTTCCTTTACGGCTTTTGTACTTTCTTTTGTTATGATTTTAGGAAATAACCGGCCTAATTTCCAAATCTTTTTTGCCCGGGAAGGCAATACAATGATGCCGACATTCTTTTTTAAAGCGATAAATACCTCTTCGACCATTTTATCTGCAGGGTAAGGCTTTCCTGAAAGTTTTGACAAAAACCGCCTTACGTCCGGCTTCCAGGGAATCGGAGGCAAATCAGTTGGATTGTCAGCATCTATCAGAGGTGTTTCGATTGCTGCCGGACAAATTACATTAACCTGCACCCCTTTCGCCGAAGCTTCTATCCTTAGACTTTTACTGAGCCCTACAATGGCATGTTTTGTCATTGAATAGGGGGTTAAAAGAGGAGAAGGACACAGTCCGGCAAGAGATGCTGTGTTAACGATAGTGCCATACCCTTGTTTAACCATTATGGGATAAACACTCTCAATGCCATTTACAATGCCTCTGATATTTATATCTATGACACGGTTCCATACTTTTAATGGAATTTCTTCAACTTCTCCGGAAACACCGATGCCGGCATTGTTAAAAAAACAATCTATTCTTCCAAATTTCTCGAGAACAATATCTACACATTGATGAAAGGCATTCGAATCCCGCACATCTAATTCTATCGCATAAGCGTTTTCACCACAATCTTCTACAGTTTTATTTGCAGCCTTGATGTTGATATCTGCAATAAATACGTTGGCTCCCTTACTTGAGACACCTTTTGCAAATGCACGACCAATTCCTGAGCCGCCTCCTGTAATAATTACTATTTTATTTCTCCATTCTTTCATAATTTGTCAACCATTTTGATCAGAAATTGAAGTTGGTATGTTTCGTACTTTTGAAAAAGATATTGCAGCTGGTTGTCAATAATAATAATCCCAATGTTATGTATGGTATATATAAAAAAAAGATACAAACATTGATATCGGATAAATAATATTGCATTCAACTAAAGTTTAAGGATATGAAGGATTCTTTATTTGGATTTCGTATCTTTTTATATTATACATTTACAAGGTAGTCTTTTGTTGGTTCATTTTTTACAATTGCAAGTAGTCCTTCATGGCATTCACATATTCTCTAAAAGCTTTTTCTCCTTTTGGTGAAATACGAACCGTGGTCAAAGGGTAATTGTTTTTGAACCCTTTTTTAATGTAAATATAACCGGCATTTTTTAACTTTGTCAGTTGGAAACTCAGGTTTCCGGAGGTTGTTTCGGTCTTTTCTTTTAAATAATTAAATTGAGCTTCTTCAACACCGATAAGTATGGACACAATAGCCAGCCGAATTTGAGAGTGCAATAGGGGATCCAGCTCCTTCATTACTTTTCCTCTTTACGGGTTAAAAGAATGCCTGGTAGGAGATAGCCGATAACAAGGCTGACAGCCATCAATAACAATTGATTCAGGGGATCAATAAATACACATACAATCGCGGAAATAAAGAATAATATCCCGCCCCACAACAGAGGCATATAACGCAATACCAGTCCGGAAACGCCGATCAATAAACTGGTTAAGGCCAGCATGAAGGCGATAGGGATTACCTGAAGTTTTATCGATAAAAAGGCGAATAAGAAATAAGTAAATCCTCCCCAAATAAAAAGCCATTGAAAGAAAAAAGCTTTAGCCGGAACGGCCCCTTTTCTTTTCCCCCAATGAACAAAATAAATGGAGGTGAATATAAACCCAACTGGCATCAGAATAGCCCAGGGCAGCCAGTCCATCTGAAAATTCGTGAACTGAATAAGGGCGTACTGGGTGAGCGCTGCCAACGGAATGAGAACGCCCCAGAATATAATGGCAAATGCAAATCGTCGAAGGTTATACCTTGCACTCGAAATAAATTTTTGGATTATCTGCAGACTTTCCTGCGGATCTAATGGTTTGTCTTGTAGTTCCATACAACTTAAATTAATTTTTTACAAAGTTATTTGCAAATATAATGTTGTTTGTAATACAAACCAAATTTAATGAAAATAAATTAGAGAATACAGGTGCTTAAGTCTTGTTAGCTGTTTATTCGTTTAATGATACGTCGCTACGACTTAAGGCAGGTACTTAACATTGACAGCCTAAAACTATGAAATATCCGAAAGACGAGTTTTAAATAGATAATTGTAATATATGAATAGA
>CAYRBD010000019.1:35230-40988 GCA_964422465.1 uncultured Chitinophagaceae bacterium | reverse complement strand
ACTCAAAATCTGGTTCTCGCAAGAGAGTGGGGGTTCGATTCCCCCTCCGGGCACTCCTTTTTCCTTCTTTTACAGGTGGTAACTGCAACATTAAAAGATAGCAGCGTTAGCGATAGGTTTGAAGTTAAAACCGGTAATTCCTCTATGGTGCGATTAAAAGTTATTGGCGTATCTTTCCTATTCCAAAAATAGAAAAAGAGGTAGGATAGACTACCTCTTTTTCTAAAAATGCGAATGTAATCTTTCTTCGTTTGATTGGAACGTACATACTCCCAATCGCTATATCCTCCAAGACTACATTTAGCCCGAACTGCTATCAGTCTTTCACTGCTCCATCTCCATTTCTATTAATTTGTGTGTTGGTTGTCTATCGGAAATTCTTCCTCCAGGATTGAAATAACCCTCAATATACTTAATTCCTCCAGTGATTTTAAAATATTCATAATAATTTCAAATTATACTTATTGGAAATTTTATAGGGGTTAAAGATCAGTGATATCCTTTCTACTATCGATATCCATCATTTTGCTTCAGAGTACCACCACTCAAATCTATTTCCGTTTGAGGGATAGGGTAATATTCATTCTTACCCTTGGTGAAATGGGCTCCTTTTATATCGCTTGTAAATTGTCCTTCGAATGTGAAATAATTATTGAGTTCCTGATCCGCCACGCCCCAGCGTACCAGGTCGAAGAAGCGATGTCCTTCCATGGCGAGCTCCAGTCTTTCTTCCATTCGAACGGCTTTACGAGCCACATCTTGTCCCTTAGCGGTAAAATAACCTTTTGGATAGGTCTTGATGTAGTAATGAGCTGCGGGGCTGCCATTGTTCATGACAAAACCATCCGGATTGGCTGCCCGGTTGCGTACCCTGTTAACATACTCTTCTGCTTTATCTAAACTTCCTACTTCTACCTCACATTCTGCCGCCCAGAGTAATACCTGTGCAAACCTAATTAGGTCATAGTTGGTGGCATTTAACGGCGCCCAGGAGAGTTTTGCATTATCGCCTCCAGTTCCTAAATCGGCTTCATAGAAAACATTCTTTTTAGGAGAATAAGGGCCTGCACTGGCCTGATTACGAATCCAGGCTTTACCTGGCATGATCCCCCAGTCGAGGTAGGGGATTCCTCTGCGGCCCGCTGTCCAGTCCACTCTTGGATCGAGGTTCCCCTCATCCGGCGTAAAGGGATCGGTAGAAGACAGCCCCTGGTCGTTCTTCACGGCATTATCCGGATCGTCATAAGAACCATCTAATAAGGGAAGTCCATTGGCATCGGTCCGGTAGGCATTAACCAAGTCTATACTGGGCTGGAAAAAACCACAACATCCGGTAACAGCTCCACTCCCATAAGGATAGTTCAGCATGTCGCCGTGGCGACCATGGAAGCCCTGAGCTCCATCATTTAAAGAAGCCTGGATGGCAAATACTGATTCAGAACTATTCTGATGGTGAAAATTAAAATTCCAGTCAAACTGAGACTGCAAACCATATTTGGTACCGGTTGAAGTTTGTCCTTTATTGATAATTTCGGTCAACAGAGGCAGTGCTTTATCATACTTATGCTCAAAGAGATAGACTTTTGCCAGAAAGGCTCCGGCCGACCATTTATTGGCCCTGCCAACGGCATCCTGAGTCTCAGGGAGATTGTCATAAGCATATTGAAACTCTGCTTCTATCTGGGGATAAATATCTTCATCATTGGGCACCTGGAAATTTTTGGCCGCGTAAGAAACGGAGGTGTCCACCCACGGTACGTTATTCCATGTTTTTTTAGCCTCAAAAGCATAAAAGCCTCTTAAGAAATGGGCCTGCGCAATAATATTCGCCTTTTCATCAGCGTCCATATCTACTTTGTTGGCCAGGCGAAAAACCAGGTTGCAACGGGCAATTCCATCATAAACCCAGCGCCATTTGGATTCAAAATACCCGTTGGTGGACTGGCCCTCAAAACGTGCGATAGCCATGGCATCGGCCTGGTCTCCCGGATCCGATCCTTTATGGGCATCTCCTCCGTTGACACTTCCATACAACCAATTATCGGGTTGCTGAAAGTACCAAGCACCCTCAGTGGGATTGTATTGTCCGTCCAGATCTGAATAGGCAGCTATGAGCGCTTCCCGGACACCTTGCGGCTGGGCCATTTGCGCATCTCCCAATACGCCTCTGGGTTGAACTTCTAAAAAGCTGTTTTTACAGGAAAAAGTAAACAGCATGAAGAACATAGAGGCTATTCCTATAAAATATTTACTCTTATTTTTCATTATTTATATTTTTTAAAGTGAATAAATTCCGGTTCTCACCTCCTTAAAAGGTGAAATTAGCCCCAACAACAAACTGCTTTACAAAAGGATAGGTACCATAATCAATTCCGAAGTTGTTGTCCAATCCACTTATGGCCGGATCCAGTCCATCGTATTTGGTGATGGTGAACAGGTTGACTCCCTGTATATAAACCCTTAGATTTTGGATCCCCGCCTTTTGTAAGAGTCCTTTTTTGAAGGTGTAAGCCAGTTGTATATTCCGTGCACGGAAATAAGAACCATTTTCCATGTAATAAGAATTAAAGGTCTGGTTGTTGCTGAAAACGGCCCGATCTTCAAATATGGGAATATTGGTATTGGTGTTTTGGGGAGTCCACGAATTCAATACTCTTTTACTGATGGCGCCTCCTGGGAAGCTGGCATAAAAATCTGTGTACCACTTGGTATAATTGATCAGTTGTTGTCCCCAAACGCCGTAAAAATCAAGGCGAAGATCAAAATTTTTATATCCAATAGAGGCCGTAATTCCATAGGTAAAATCCGGGTTGGGATTGCCAAAAATCATCCGGTCGTCATTGTCGATATAGCCGTTGCCATCCACATCTTTATAACGGAATTCCCCGGGCTGCTCTCCACCATCCTGATAAGTGGCATCCGGATTGCCAAGGGCCTTTTGTGCCTGTTCATCCGCGGCCTTTATTTCGTCCTCACTTTGCCACAATCCTACCACCTTATAACCATAAAAGGCCGACATGGAATGCCCTACTTTATTGATGGTCGGGTTGCCGCCTATGCGGGTAGCGCCATAGCTGTTGCCATAGAAATAATCAATGTTATCTGCTATTTTAGTGATGGTATTTTTATAAGTACTAAAATTTAGTGTGGCATCGTACCGCCAATTGGTGGCAAAATTCCCGTGTTTACTTATTTGCAGATCAACCCCGACGTTTTTCATGGAGCCCACATTGACGGTAGGGTAATCGTTGAGGAATCCGACCGTAGCTTCAACTTGGGGAGCATATAGAAGTCCCACTGTATTTCTTTTATACCAGTCAACTGTCAAATCGAAGGCGTTGTTAAATAAGGTAGCATCTAAACCAAAGTCGAGGGTTTTATTGGTTTCCCAATGTGTGGCAGGCGCTGCAAAGCCGTCCGCGCGAAGCCCTTCTTCCAGGCTGTTGTCCGTACCAAAAATATCATAGGAGGCCGCTTCAGGGCTGGCAGCATAGGTATTAACCTGGTTTTTTAGTGGCACCGGGGTAGAATTCCCCATTTCCCCATAGCTTCCTCTTATTTTCAGGTCATTGATCCAGCGGGTATTCTGCATAAAGTTCTCGCTGGAGATACGCCAGCCGGCAGAAACGGCGGGGAATACTCCGAAACGATGCTCTGGTCCGAATACGGCTGATCCATCTCTGCGTACGGTACCGCTCAACAGGTATTTGTCTTTATAATTGTAGTTGGCCTGAGCAAAAAGGGAATAGGTTCTGGCCAGCGGGCCACCTCCGTCTGTCGCTGTTCTTCCGCTGGATTGAGTGGTGCTGATTGTGGCATAATTGGGGTCTGGACTGAAAGGATTAAAGCCGGAAACATCTACATTTCTTGCCTGGCCTCCGAGGGCTTCTTCGCCAAGCAGCACTTTTATGTAATGGTCTCCGTACTGGTGTTCAAATTGCAGGGTATTGGTCCATACCCAGTTGTATTGATAATTGGCGCCTTCATATACATAATTGACGGTAGGGTTATTCTCCTTATCTTCATACTGGAGGTATCCGAAGGTATTGTAATAATAATTGGAATAGCCGCCGCCGAAGCTGGAATGAAAAGTTAGATTATAGGGTAGCAACACGTCCATATAAATATTTCCAAAAATATCTGTAGTATGTGTGCGGTTGTCCTTGGTCCGGTATTGGTCGGCTACAGGGTTGTGTGGGTTGTTAAAACCATCTGCCCGGGTGCCGGCAAAATTGCCCATGATATCATGTACCGGGATCAGGGGGTTCTCGCGATAGCTCCAGCCTATGGCATTTCCCTCGCTACCTCCGATGTCACCATTACCGAGAGTTGGATTGTCTCTCAGGGCCACCTGAACGTTCTCCCCGATCTTTACGCGGTTGTGAATAGTAAATTCCGTGTTGGCCCGCAGGGTGTATCTTTTCAGATAAGTTTCCATTACCACCCCCTGTTGGTTGTAGTATCCCATTTGTACACTGTACCTGGAATTGTCACTCCCTCCGGATAAAGATAAATTATGATTTTGAATAGGGGCTACGCGGGTAATTTCTTTGTACCAGTTGGTTCCGGCTTTATTGGCTTTTACAATTTGGTAAAACGGTCCTTTGGAAGGGTCAATATTATAAAGACTGGGATCTACCAAAGCTGCGGTATTGGGGTCGCTGTTTAGTAATCCATAATGCGTGCCGGCCATGATGTAATCCGGAATTACCGGTTCTGCACCGCTTCCATATTGTGGATGTGAAGGTTTGTCTCCCACTGCCTCCATGGCTTTCCAGGTCCATTCGGCAGTCTGTTGTGGATTCATCAGATCAAAACCATGTCCGGGATACTGGTTGCCGTAGGATACATCATAATTTACAGTTAGTTTCCCCGCTTTTCCTTTTTTAGTAGTTATGAGAATGACTCCCGCAAAGGCACGGGCGCCATAGATAGACGCAGTAGCGGCATCCTTCAATACACTGATGTCGGAAATGTCATTGGGATCTATGCTGCTGATATCTGTGGTAGGCACGCCATCTACCACATACAGGGGATCATTGCTGGTAAAAGAACCAAACCCACGAATGCGCACCTTACTTCCGCCGCCGGGTTCTCCTGAAGTGGTGATATTCACCCCGGAGACTTTTCCCTGCAATTGTTTTTGTGCATTGCCCATGGGAATGGCGGTCAGGTCGGAACCTTTTACCGTGGATACCGAACCGGTCAGGTTTTTTTGGATTTGTGTGGTGTACCCGGTTACTACTAATTCACTCAGAGATTTGGAGGAGGTATGTAAGATAATATTAAGCTCTGATTTATTAGCTGTAGATACTTCCTGTGTTTCAAAGCCCACCGAGCTGAAAACTAATATTGCATTGTCCGGCACCTCCAGCTTGAACTGACCATCCACACTGGTAACGGTTCCGGTATTGGCTCCTTTGACCTGTACGGTAACTCCTGCCAGCGGGTTGCCCTGCTCGTCTTTAATAATTCCGGTAACCGTGTGTTGTTGCTGAATGATCGTTCCTTTTTCAGCAATGACAATGACGCCGTTGTCCAGAATTTCATATTTCAGACCCGTTTCTCTGAGAAGGTTCTCCATTACGGAAGATAAAGGCTGATCTTTTACATTCAGGTTGACCCTTTTATTCACAGGAACAATGTCTTCACTGTATAAAAACCGGCAATTGACTTTTCGGCTGATGACATTGATAGCCTTTTTGAGTTTGACATGTGTAAGATCCAGTGTCAGGCTGGTATTTCCCTGGGAATAACT
>CAYRBD010000019.1:31561-35130 GCA_964422465.1 uncultured Chitinophagaceae bacterium | reverse complement strand
GATCCAGTGTCAGGCTGGTATTTCCCTGGGAATAACTCTTGGCGGATACCTGCAGGCAGGTGGCTAAAATAAGTATAAAGCTGATCTTCATAAAGAGAAACGCTTTGTGGATGCCTTTTCGCATGTGAAAAGGCACCTCGGATACATTTTTTTTCATAATTTTGCAATAGTTTTAGGTGAAAAAATGGAAACTTCTTTTGGTGTCCAACCCGGGAAGTTTCTGTAAACGAGCGGGGGAAGGAATATTCCTTTTCCCGCTTTTTTTTCAATTCAGTCATGTTTCTTTCATCGGCAGTTTTTTTTATTTATTTGTTAATTACAACCTCATCCTTTTCAATCTCATAAGAGAAAGGACGGATCATCTGGAGCTCTTTTAGCGCTTGTTCAAGGCTTTCTCCTTCAAATATTCCGGTAAAGGAATATGCTTTTACGGCTTTATCCTTTATCTGAATATTGACATTATAATGCCGCGACATGCGAAGTACCAGTTCGGAAAAATCTTCGTTGTTAAAAATCAATTGATTGTTCAGCCAGGCAGTTTCGCTTACCACGGTATCTCCCGGATGGACGACAACAGGTTCAATTGGTGCTACTTCCAGGTGTTTTGGTTTTTTAATAGTTTTGATAGGCGGAATATCGGTTGCTGTTTGTCTGACTGTATTTTCGGCAGTTAACCGGCGGTTGGATACAAAGTAAGTGATCTTTTCCCCAGGTTTCAGCAGCAGATTTTTTGCAGGATCCTCTTTTAAGGAAACGGTGATGGCGCCTTTTATGAGTGTAGCTTCACTTTTTTCTTCATCGGGATAAGCCCGCACGTTGAAGATGGTACCAAGGTCTTTGATGTCCAGGTATTTAGTGTGGATAATAAAAGGATGATGCGGGTCATAAGTTACTTTGAAATAAGCTTCTCCGCAAAGCGTAACTTCTCTTTTGTCAGCTTCCTTAAAGTTGCCGGGATAAGATAGCTTCGTTTCGGCATTTAACCAGACCAGCGTTCCGTCCGGGAGAATCATTTTTGTTTTGTTTCCTCTTTCGGTAGCAATTATGTTCATTGAACTGGAAGTACGGTTATGAAAATACAGAAAGGACCAACCTCCTACTAGAAGCAAGCCGATAGCGGCAGCCCAAATCCATATTTCCCTTTGTCTGTATGCCCTTCTTCTTTCAATAGACCGGGAATCCTTTATTTTTTCTTCTTCAATGACTTTCATCAGGTTTTCTTTATGTCGATGAGTGGTTTCCCTGATATCTGGAGTTTCGGGCGCCTTTTGAATGGAGGAAGCATAGTTTTCCAAGATGTTCATCATGAAGTTAAGATCTTCTTTTTTGTCTCCCAGTAAGGCGTTTAAAGTTTCCTCTTCCTCCCGAGACAACTCTCCTGCTCCTCTTTTAGCCAGTAATTCCCAAACCCTGTTTTGATCTTCCATAGATTAATCAGGAGACCCGGATTTTGAAGTTTACCCTTAAAAAGAAGAAAAATTATTTTGAAGTCTTTTTGACAATCGGCTTTAGAGGGGAGTCCCGGTTATAATTATCAAAAACGTTGTATAGCTTTTTCATTGCAATCCCCATCTGAGCTTCAATGGTTTTTTGAGAGAGATTCAATAGCTCAGCCGCTTCTTTGTATTTAAGGCCGTCTTCTTTAATGAGTTTGTAAATAAGGCCACATTTTTTAGGCAGTTTTTGGATGGCCTGCTTAATTTTAAAATGCAGTTCAGAAGTAATCAGTTTTTCTTCCGGATTGGCTGTGTCGGCTTTCATCCAGACTCCCGATTCTTCAAGGGAAATGGTTTTGAAGGTCTGTTTTTTCCGCAGATAATGGAAAGATTTGTTTCGAACACTGACGTACAAATAAAGTCTGAAATCCCGAACTTCCTTCAGGTTGGCCCGGTTTTTCCAAATATTGAAGAGCACATCAGAAGCCGCTTCCTCCGACAGGCTATGAGATTTTAAAAAAGTGTAAGCAAAACGCATAAGATCAGGAAAACAGAGGTCAAATAATTTACTGAATGCAGATTCATCGTTCTGCAAACTGATTTTTTCCAGAAGTAGGTTGACCTGGTCGCTGTTGATCATAAGCTATTGTAAGATATTGAAATCAACACCAAGGTACAACAATATTTTAAATCTTCAGATGAAATTTATTTAATCTCCCTGGTCTGGTTGTTCGTTTTCAGATTGGAGGATGAGCTGGCGGGCTTTTTGGTAATTATCATTATGTACATATAATATGGAGTTACCAAAACTGAGGTAAGCAGAATCTTTTTGATTGATGATGACGCTGTCAATACCATTTTCTTTCAGCATTCCTTTCAAAATTTTAGCCTGATAATCGTTTCTGGCTTTATATACAGAAGACCAATCTTTTTCCATGGGGCGTTTTTTAATGATCAATTAGCTACGAAGTTACCAAGTTTTATAAACATTTGTCCTATAGATTCTTATCTTTAGTGTCTTTTTCTCTCGGGATTTTTGGGAATCCATTGCTGATAGACATAAAACATGCCGATAACCAGTAAGGCGCTAATGATCCCTGCCACGGCGGGGGTAGGACTCTCTTGCGTAACGTCGGTTGTAATATAATGGTGTTGAAAAAGAAACACGAGGACCACCTGAAACCCATTGTTTACGAAGTGAATAAGGACTGCATACCAAAGGTTGCCGCTAAAGAAATAAACAAAACCCAGCACCAGTCCCAAAGCCACTCTTGGGAAAAAGCCGAACATCTCCCCATGAAACAGGCTGAATACTACTGCAGAGATGAGGATTCCTCCCCATGGCCGCCGGGTAATCCGGATGAACAAACGCTGAAGTACCCCCCTGAAAAAAAATTCTTCAGCAATGGCGGGGATGATCGCAATAAGCAGGAGATCAAATCCCAGGCTGTTTCCATCGGGCATGTTAAGCATCGCCTTTGTGGCTTTCATGGCCCGCTCCTGCATGGCCTGAATGGTAGGTCCAAAGGGGATGAGCTTATTTAAGTCCGACAGCCAGCCTACTGCCGGGAGCGATACAAATAAAATGATTACGCCGGCTAAAGCCCACCCTATATTAAATCTGCTGCCCAGTCCTACAAATCGAAACGGCTTCGGATGCCATAAAAACATGAAAATCAAAGCCGGAATCAAAAAAGAAAAAATGCTGTAGGCAAATTGAAACAACTTCATTACATGGACCAGATGAGGATCCGAATAGTCTCCGCCTGCCAAAGCTGCCGCCGGAAGGCCAAACCAATTTGGAAGGAATACCCTTAAGGCAAACAGATAGAAAGCAAAAGTGAAAATGAGGTAGATTCCTAAAAAAATCAATAATTGTACAAAGGGAGGATACTTGTTTAATGAGGCCATTTTTATTTTTTGCCGGTTAAAAAGGTAGCTGGTGTAGGCTGAAAAAAACTTTTGCGAAAATAAGGTTTTTATTGAAAAAGAGCAGTTTACGTTAGCGGTAGGGAAATAGGTTTCCTGCAGATTGTGCAGATGAACGCAGATTTGATTTAAAAGGTCATACCTGCCGTGCTCAAAATGTGCCTTGAGCTTTCAGCTTTCGGCCTTTGGCTTTGAGCTTTCAGC
>CAYRBD010000019.1:5321-31461 GCA_964422465.1 uncultured Chitinophagaceae bacterium | reverse complement strand
GCTCAAAATGTGCCTTGAGCTTTCAGCTTTCGGCCTTTGGCTTTGAGCTTTCAGCTTTTTTCACATCCTTCTTCCTCTCCACCCGCCGGGAGGAGGAAATCCACCGGGCCGACCTCTCCCGGGGCCTCCATGTCCGGGGAATTTTTTGAGGAAATAGGTAAAGCTGAGCATGAAGTATTGTGGAATTACATTCGTTCTTACATCCTGAATATATTCTGCGGTAATATTTCTTGTGATATTTACCTGCTGGTTGAGCAGGTCGAAAGCCTCTAACTTTAACATTCCCTTTTGATCTTTAAACAAGTATTTGGATACAGAAGCATTCCACATGGCAATAGTCTGATTGTAGCCTCGGCTTAAACCTGAATTTCCCGAGTAACGGAAATTTGTCTGTACCATAAAGTGTGCCGGCAGATTAATATTAAAATCAAGCGAGCCGCCATAGTTGAAATAATTGGTATTCTGAGATTTCTGCAGACTATAATTCACCTTATTGTAACTGACATCTCCGCCTACCCGGAAGTCAAGTAATTCTTTGTAGGAGTAGTTGAAACTTAATCCTTCTGATAAGGTTAAACTTTTAGAAAAATTCTTTTCATCGTTGATAAAACCGGGATTGCGGTTGTAACTGATGTTTGTATGAGAGTTGATCATATTGGTGCCTTCCTTTATTGGGAAACCAGCTACTACCGATCCCCTAAGATTATAGTTCCCGTTTGCATTTTCATAATGTATGATTTGTTTTCCCCCTTCTTCATAATCGGTTGCATTTACGATGGCGTTAGAAGTGGTACTGAAGCTTAGGTTAGTAAACAGCATACGGTAATTTTCCCGGTTGAAATTCCGGTAGCTTACGCGTAGGTTGTGCGTAAAGGAAGGTTTTAAATCCGGATTACCGATAATCTTCCGTAAAGATTCCGTATTATCTGGCACAGACTGCAACTGGGTAATGGAGGGTTGTCCTGTACTTCCTCTGTAATCAACGCGCAACCGTTGTGTACGACTAAAGTTATAGTTAAAGCGGGCTTCCGGATAATAGTTAAAGGTTTTTTGTACAAGCCCGGAATCTCCAGAAATGGAATAGTTGTCTAACAAATTTTCTTTTACATTAAAACCGAGAGTATAATTGTAGTTTTCTTTACGGGTCTGGATGTTTAATCCGGCTTCGTTCGTGTTGTATATATTTCTGAAGGTATTTGAATAAATGGAGTCCATCAAATCATATTTCCCATTCAGTGGGTTTTGATTATAGGTGTTTTTTTTCGAAGTACTTTTACTGTTGTTGTGAGCAACATGAACTTCCAGGAAACGATATTGAGATAAGGGCTCGGTATAGGACAACCGTACGCCCCAGGATTGTTGATCATCTCTTCTGTCAAAATGTTGATCAATGGTGTCATTGATTGGGAGGTTCCCTTTATAGATCGTAGTTTGTTGTGAGTTGATGCCGTGCCCATCGTTGTTGTTTATTCCGCCATTTAAATTCACGGAGAAGGTTCTTCCTTTTTTGTGAAAGCGTTTTCGGTAAAGCAGGTTGCCACTCAGGCTGGGCGCTTGTGTTGAGGCAGAATAATATTGCCCGCCTGCATTGATAGGCTGTTGGTTAACATCTTCGGAATTGTATTCACTGATGTTGCTGTTTTCATTGGTGCTGTAACTGATTGATGGGGTAAACAAAATGGAGTTCATGGAGTCAATCTGGTAGTCCATTCGCAGGTTAAAACGGTGGTTAATGGTTTTACTGTTGCTATTTTGGTTCTGATTATTATAATATGAAGTGTCTGGCAGGATGTATTGGGTTTTTTGTTCCCGGATGGTTTTGTTGTTGTTATAATTATAGAAATAATCCCCGGTTACTTTTATTTTATCGCCCCAATCGTCCCGGTAATTGATACCACCCATCCAACTGGTGGTGTTGCCATTGCCCATACCGCCGCCTCCAGAGCCTCCTCTCCGGATGTCTCTGAAAGAAAAGTTTCGTTGATTGGTGTTGTTACCGCTGCCGATAATGGAAATTTGTTGATCTCCATCAAAACGAAACAGGTTGAAATCTGTGGCAAAGCGGTTTTGGGTACCCGCTCCGGCACTGGCTTTTCCAAAAAGCCCATGCTTTTTATCCTTTTTTATTTTCAGGTTAATGGCCTTTTGTTCCTTGCCGTCATCTATGCCTGTAAAAGTAGCCTGGTCTGATTTTTTATCAAACACCTGTACCTTATCAATGATGTCGGCAGGGAGGTTTTTGGTTGCGATTTTAGGGTCGTCTCCAAAGAAAGGTTTGCCATCTACAAGGATCTGATTAATAGTTTCTCCTTCCGCTTTTATCGTACCATCCGGGTCCACCTGGATACCGGGTATTTTTTTCAGAAGTTCTTCCACTACGGCATTGGGATGCGTCTTAAAAGACCCGGCATTAAATTCAAGGGTATCTCCCTTTAGTTGAACCGGGGGGGCCGCCTGTTCGACGGTTATCCCGCTTAAAGCAAGAGAAGTGGTTTTCATGGAGATTACACCCAGATCAAAGTCGGACTTTTCTTCTGTGAAAGCCATAATCCTGGTAATTTGCTTATATCCTAAATAAGAAATAACCAGGAGATACTTTCCTTCGGCAATATCGCTAATTTTAAAGGTTCCTTTTTCAGAGCTCAGTACAGAATAGGCTGCCGTTGAGTCAGCCGCATGTAAAAGACGGATACTTGCTTTATCTAAAGGCTGCCTGGTAGAATCTGTTACCGTTCCGGACAGCGTTCCTTTAACTTTTTGCGCATTTGAAGAGAAGAATATAAAAAAGCTGCAAATACAAAGAAGAAAAGTTTTCATTTTTTATATTGAATAAGAGATAAAGTGTTTTAGGGCTTGCAGAAATGCTAAGTCGCAGCCTTCTTAGTCCTGCGACTTAGCGGTAATTTTCCCATTATCAAAATTTACTGGTTTCCACGATGGTTATTCCATTGGCCTCTTCCCCTGTTTCCACGGAAAGCGTTTCGAACCTCCTCACGGCTGACCTGGCTGGAAGGAGTGGGAATTGTTACAACGGACGCTTCTACTTGTTTTGCTTCTAATTTGGTTGCCTGGTAATGCATTCTGTTGTTTTGAATATCCAGTACAACTCCTCCATCGGGCGGAATTAATCCATTCATGGGAGAAAAAGTGAAAGGCAGGTCTTTCGTAAACCAAAGTGTAACTTTCCCATTTCGGAGCGTGGCGGTAGCTTCCTGGCTGTTATAACCAAGTATTTTTTTTGTTTTACCGGTTAGCTGAAATCCTTCTGCTTCTTTGAAAGGCTGTGCGATGTAGAAGGTCGTGTCGTTGCCTCTTTTTTTGAAAGCACGGAGGTATTCTTTGTTTTTAAAATTGATAAACTCTGCTCCCAAACTCCCTCTGCCTCTGCGGCTATTTTTATTTTTTGTTTCGGAAGCAGCAAATTTTCCTGCACTTGGGTTGAAGGTCAACTGGCGTTCCATGTTAAAAGTTCGAGGGGTATTGTTTTGTTGGTCGTTTCCGGCTCTATTGAAAGACCGGCCCTCCATGGTGATGGTGTAATCTATAACCCCTGAACTAGTTTGCTGTCCATGACCGGCAAACGGGACCAAAACGGCACACAGGAGAAGACTGCTTAAAATTTTGTTTTTCATTTTATTAATTTTTAAAAGTAATTGAAGGATACAAAGATGAGACAGATTTATGTCGGGCAGCGTTAAATAGCTATATTTACTGTTAAATACTGTTAAGGCTCTTAATTATTGTAAATACTAATAATATATTTGCTTCTGAAGCAATTAAAACTTTTCAGATAATTGAAAAAACGAATTAGATATATCTTTTTGCTCATGACAGTTTGTATTCTTGGAATTATCGGATTCCAGGGATACTGGCTGTACCACGCTTATGAATTGGCACACCGTCATTTTATGGAAACTGTGAATGATGCGCTTAGGGAGGCGGTGGGAAAAAAAGGCTATAATGATGTTAAGACGTATTCCAGGTTACACCCCAATCTCCAGAAAGACAGCCTGTATGAACGTCCGGGTTGGTATTTTATCACGGAAAAACTTAAATCCACACCTTATGATCTGAATGATCTGGATTCAGGATATCAGCAGGAACTGGCACAACGGGGAGTACAGGTACAGTATGAGTTGGATTCCATGACACGAATGCGACCTGCTTCCCTGAGAAGGGGACGGAGGAGAGATAGTGGAATGGATTCAACAGCACAGAAGCAGGAGGTTAGGCGGAGCGGGCATTTACAGGAAGAGGACGCTGATCGGACCGGGTTAAAAACAAGATGGATACGGGTTAATCCCGCAGGCCATCTATCCGTGCAGGCTACTTTTGAGTTCCCTTATAACTACTTGTTCGGGAAGCTTATTGGGGTATTGGTCGTTTCCTTTATTTTGTTAGTTCTCACGATATGGTGCTTTGCTTATATGATGAATACAATCCTTAAGCAGAAAAAACTTTCTGAGATAAAGAATGATTTTATTAACAACATGACGCATGAATTAAAAACACCTATAGCCACAGTAAACGCTGCAATTGAAGCTTTACAACACTTTCAGGCTATTGAAGATAAGGATAAGACACAGTCTTATCTGGATATTTCTCATCAGGAACTGGAGCGGCTGACCAGCCTGGTAGAAAGAGTACTTCAGGATTCCATAGAAGGGAATGGTGGTTTTACACTTAATTGGGAGCAGGTGGATATCAATTTGTTGGTAAAAGAGCTTATTGAGCGGCAGGGGTTGAAAACGGCAAAAACAGTTTATTTTAATTTTCAAAATAAACTTCCTGACAATAAAATTTTATTGGATAAATTGCATTTTACCAATGCCTTGAATAATATCATTGACAACGCCATCAAATATTCCGGTGAAGAAGTTCATATTGCTATCACCACGGAATTAAAGGCAAATGAATATTTTTGTATTACTATTCAAGATGACGGGATTGGTATTTCTCCTTCTTATAAAAAGCTTATATTTGATAAATTCTTTCGGGTGCCTACCGGAGATCTGCATGAGGTAAAAGGTTTTGGACTGGGCCTGAATTATGTTCAAAAAGTGGTAGAAAAACATGGAGGAACGATTGAAGTGAAAAGTGAATCGGGCAAAGGAAGCAGTTTTATAATTTCCATTCCACAGAGAGCGGAATAGGAGCAATACTCTTAAAAACAGATAGGATGCCTAAAGTATTATTGGTAGAGGATGAACAACAATTGGGAAGGATTGTGAAAGACAGCCTGGAGGTACGCGGTTTTGAAATGAAACATGCGATAGATGGAAAAGAGGGGCTGGCCTTTTATAAAGAATGGAAACCGGACTTAGTCGTATTGGACATTATGATGCCGGGAATGGATGGCTTGTCACTGGCGAAAGAAATAAGAGCAGGGGATAAAAAAACACCCTTGATCTTTTTGACAGCTCGTTCGCAAACGAAAGATGTAGTTAAAGGTTTTGAATCGGGAGGGAATGATTATCTGAAAAAGCCTTTTAGCATGGATGAGTTAATCGTTCGAATAAAGGAATTACTTCGTAGAAATGATGACGATCCCAATAAGGAAGGGCTTTTTAAAATTGGAAGTTATTATTTTGATTATAAAAAGCAACTACTCTATAAGCCTGATGAAGAAGAGGAAGGGAAAAGAATAAAGGAGCATGCTCTTTCTTATCGTGAGGCAGAGTTGCTCGTGCGCTTGTACCGGCAAAAGAACAGCGTTTCTGAAAGGAAGGAAGTGTTGCAGGAAATATGGGGAGATGATAATTTTTTTAACGCACGCAGCATGGACGTTTTTATCTCAAAATTGAGACGTTATCTTAAAGAGGACCCCTCTGTGCAAATTATTAATATCCGGGGAGTTGGCTATAAATTGATTTGTTGAAGACTCCTTAACTGAACAGATACAGGATATCATCTTTCGTAAGTTTCTTCACAAATCCATTTTCATCAGAAATCACATCCTTTACTAAAGTTTTCTTTTTCTCCTGAAGTTGTAGTATCTTTTCTTCAATGGTATCCTTACAGATCATCCGGTAAGCAAAGATATTTTTGGTTTGTCCAATACGATGGGTACGGTCTATTGCCTGTTGTTCTACCGCCGGATTCCACCAGGGATCAATGATATAAACATAATCGGCAGCTGTCAGATTCAGCCCTACACCGCCTGCTTTTAATGAAATTAAAAAGACACGGCTTTCCTCGTTGTTCTGAAAGTTGTAAATGGCTTTTTCTCTTTCTTTTGGAGGGGTGCTTCCATCGAAGTATTCAAAGGGAATATGTTGTTTCTTAAGTTTTTGCCGGATGAGGTCCAACATGCCCAGGAATTGCGAAAAGATTAAAACTTTATGACCGCTCACATTTTCTTGTAACTCGCGTGATAATTCGTCCAGTTTAACAGAATGGTTTCCATAAGTCTCGTCTTTTAAAATGGCCGGGGAGTCACATATCTGCCGTAGTTTCATTAATCCCTGGAGGATTGTGAATTGAGAACGGCCAATACCCTGCTCATCAATGGTACCAAGTATCTTAGAGCGATATAAATTTCTATAGGCTTCGTAAATACTTTTTTGTTCTTTATCCATTTCGCAAAAGAGGACCATTTCTGACTTTTCAGGAAGGTCGCGGGCAACCTGTTCTTTGGTACGTCGTAAAATGAACGGATATATTAATTTGCGTAAATGATTCTTTCGCTCTTCGTCTTCCCCTTTGTCAATAGGCTGTGAAAATTCATTTTTGAAGAAATCAATACTACCCAGCATCCCCGGGTTGAGGAAGTTCATTTGAGAGTAGATATCAAAGGTATTATTCTGCATCGGTGTTCCACTCAGGCAGAAACGATTGCCTGCGTTCAAAAGGCGGGCCGCTTTGGTAACCTTGCTATGTGGGTTTTTAATAAACTGGGATTCATCCAATATAGCATAGTCAAAAACAAATTTTATGAACAGTTGGATATCGCTCCGGAGGGTACCGTAAGAGGTGAGGATGATGTTGTTCTTTTTTAATTCTTTAGTATTATAGCTTCTGCCTTGTCCATGATGAATATAAAAGGAGAGATCAGGAGTGAATTTTTTTATTTCATTCTCCCAGTTGTAAATGAGGGAAGTCGGACAAACTACCAGGGCAAAGCACCGCCCGTTGACGTTCTTAGCGTGCTGAAGAAAACTCAGCGTCTGGAGGGTTTTACCCAGTCCCATATCATCGGCCAGAATACCCCCCCATTTAATATCGTCCAAATAGCTCAGCCATTGCAATCCGCTTTCCTGGTAATTACGTAAAACAGATCGAATGTTGGAGGGAATGGGAATGGCGGGGAGGTTGTCGAAATTCAACAACATTTGTTTTTTCTCTTCCAACTCTTCCAACAGTTCTTTATCATCAATATGCTCGTACAACTCATCAATGATTCCAAAATTGTATTTGGAAACACGCAATCCGTTTTCGGCTTCCTGACCCATGCGGAATAAAAGACTGTATTTTTCCATCCATTTTTCCGGTAAGATTCCGAGGGAACCATCTTCTAACGGGATATAATTTTGTTTGCGGGACAGGGCTTTCTTTATGTCGCGGATACTGGCCAATTGTTCTCCGAATTTCACGGCTACTCTTGCATCAAACCAATCAATATCCGAACTTATTTCCAGCTTTGTTTCGGGGCGGAATTGGTTGAACCGGAATTTTTTTAACTGGTTTAATCCCTGTGCATGTACTTTATTCTCCCGAAGAAAATCCATGAAGTTTAGAAACCAGTTGTTGCTGAGCGCTTCTTTTGATAAAAGGTGAAAATAATTTTGATTGGTGTTTCTCTCAAAACGGGTATGGGTCTTTCTTAAGGAATTGATAAAAGCGTTTTCCGCCTCTTTATCCCGGTGGATAAGCAATACCTTATCTTTGGAAATTGTTACTACCTGCTCCCCATTATCCCATTCCACCTCTTCGTTGTGATACCTGAAACGGGGATGGATCAACAGCATGTTACTCATCTCTTTAAAGCGGATACAGAGCTGAGGCTTGATTTTATCCGAGCGTTCGATGAGGTTGGCAGAGAAATGAACGGGGTATTTTTGACTTAACGGTAGGATGTCGGCTTCCAGACGGGCAGGCCAGTCGGCCTCAGGAATGAATACCGGGTTATTCCCAAGATAGGCGATAATCACCATAGCTTCCATTACACTGTTTAATAAGGCGACCTGCCCCCCATATAAAAACACCAATGGCGATTGCGATTCATTTTTATGAATAGGAACCCTTTCCCCGTTTATACGTACATAACAGGTAATTTGAATTTGATCTTTCTCCTTTTTTATATCAAATTCTGGTTTTATTCTTTCCTCATCAATGGCGACAGGCAATAAATTGTGAGAACGGAAAACCCTTCCCTTAGGCAGCCAGTAAACGAGTTTATGTTCTTTTAGTATCGGGAACAGCCGTTTCAGTCTCGAATGCATGTAGCTGAGGATGAGTTTTTGTGTTTCTGCAGGGATATTGTTTTCGTCTTCAACATAAATATGCTCCCAAAGTCCGGCATACGTTGAGTTGCGATTGACGTACTTATTAAGTTCTCCGGGTTGTAATTTCCTTACGGGAGATATCAATTCCCGGTCCTCCCGGGAATAGCTATAGTAATCAATGTAACGGGAGAGTTCCAGTTTCTGTACCTGCCCGATGAAAAGGTCTTCCTCATCGTTCACTTCGCCATTGACGATATCTATCTGCAGGTGAGGAAATTTAGGATCCGAAGCGCTCATAACGATCCCCAGCCGGTTGCTGCTGTTGGTGGAGCGGCTTTTTTGTTCAGTTAAAAAATCGGATATCCCGTTTCTCAGGTTTCTGGATCGGACTCCTTGCGGTAAAATAATGGCTTTTTTAGGCTCTTTTTTGGTTTCAAACCTCTTAGGCTTATCCTGCTCGGTGTTTATTGAAGGTTGACGGGTTATTCTTTTGATCCCGGTATCCAAAACCCGTAAAAAGGGCTTTCCTTTTTTATAAGAAAATTCAAATTTTCCTTTCAGATCATCAGAAAGGGAATAACCATACTGTTCTAATAATTTATTCTTTTGTTTGTCCCAATTTTTAATGGTATCAAAATAATAAGGGCCATAGGCATTTAGCAATTGAAGAAATAAAGTCGTTTTGTGCTTACAAAGCGGGTGCAGGGTTTCTTCGCAATTGCAGGAGGTTTCGTAGGAGCCATCGGGGGTTCTTTTTATTTCCAGATGGAATATCTTTTTTTTATAGGCAAGGTCCGCCTCAACATTTTCTTCCACCGCATGTTTGATGACGGCCTGATGGTGGCGGGCCATCCGTTCAGCCTCCTGGTAATTTTTTCTTGAAGTCAATAGCCGTAAGGTTTTAGGCTCTATGTCCTTCATTTTTATTACGGTACTTTCCTGGTTGTATTGTGCAGTAGCTTCTACCATTTCGTGATTATCAAATAGATTCTTTTCACGGGATTTCCGTGATAGCGGAAACCGCAAATTTACAACAAAATTGTTTGTTTTAAAAGCGGGAAGATAAGGAAAACCGGACGACCTGATCAATGGCTGCCCGGTTAACCGTTGGCAAGCAGCATTATGAAACTTTTTAGAGGCTGATTTGTTTTTCAACCATCATTTTACGGAGGTTGATCAGCCCGTAACGCATGCGACCCAGCGCCGTATTGATGCTGACGTCCGTTTGGGCGGCAATTTCTTTAAAGCTAAGCCCTCCGAAGTGCCGTAAAATAATGACTTCCCGTTGTTCGGGAGACAATAAATCCAGCATTTGCCTTACTTGCAGATGACTTTGCCGGGTAATCATATTTTCCTCTGCCCCGGGGTCGGAAAAAGGAAGTACGTTAAAAATATCTTCCTCTTCATTGGTACGGATAATAGGCATGCGTTTTTTACGCCGGAAGTGATCCACACACATGTTGTGCGCAATCCGAATCGCCCACGGCAAAAACTTTCCTTTCTCGGTATAATGCCCCGAACGGATTTTGTCGATAATTTTTATAAAAGTCTCCTGAAATATATCTTCAGCCAGATATTGGTCTTTTACCAATAACACAATAGAGGTAAATATCTTGTCTTTATGTCTACAGATTAATGTGGACAACGCCTCCTTCTCACCACCTCTGAACAAATCAATGAGGTCTTTATCACTCAATTTCCTGCAGGTTTGCATAAACTTTCTTTCTTTTTAGGGTTAGTTGGACCTTAATATTAGTTACGAAATGTAAAGTTTATACGATATGGATTGTGGTTTGCTGTTTAACGCTTTTTTGTGATGTTGTGCTAAGGAAATGTTAAAGTATAATCAAGGCAAAGATAAGTTAATCTTAATTTAAATTCCAAATATTTTCTATCAATCCGGTATTATTTTCCGTTACCGCGCAATTTTCGTGCTAAAAAGGACGGATTGCTTTTTAAATTATTTTCCTGCTTACCTTTGGCTGGATATGAGCCAGAATGCTGTTGCTGTAAAGCGAAAAAAGACCAGAAAGACAGAGGAGGAGCAGCCTATATTTATAAAAGGCGCCCGAATTCACAATTTGAAAAATATTGATGTAGCCCTTCCCCGCAACCGTTTTATTGTGATTACGGGGGTTTCGGGGTCGGGGAAATCTTCTCTGGCAATTGATACCTTATATGCCGAAGGACAACGCCGGTATGCTGAGAGTCTTAGCGCCTATGCCCGGCAGTTTCTCGTGCGTATGGACAAGCCGGATGTGGATTATGTAAAGGGAATTTGCCCCGCCATTGCTATTGAGCAAAAGGTAACCTCCCGGACACCGCGTTCTACGGTGGGCTCCATGACAGAAATATATGATTATCTGCGCTTGTTATATGCCAGGGTAGGCAAAACTTTTTCTCCTGTTTCCGGGGAGGAAGTTAAAAAGGACGAAATCAGCGATGTAGTGGATTTTATCAGGAAGCAAAAAAAAGGGAACAAGATCCAGTTGTTGATTCCTCTGCCGCACCATCCTTCCCGACGGCCCGCCGAAGAGCTGAAAATACTCTTGCAAAAGGGCTTTAGTCGCATATACAAGGCTGCAGAGGGGAAGAAAGGGCAGGTTTTAAAGATTGAGGATGTGCTGGAGGATAAAAAATGGAAGCCCGCTGAAAATACCTTCGTTGTTATAGACCGGCTGGTGGTTAAAGATTTTGATGAAGCTGAATTGCATCGCATGGCGGATAGCGTACAAACCGCCTTTTATGAAAATGATAGCCTGTGTATCATCGAAATAAATTTTAAAAACCGGCATGTCTTTTCTAATCTTTTTGAACGGGATGGGATGCGCTTTGAAGAACCGGTTCCTAACTTGTTTTCTTTCAACAATCCGGTAGGCGCCTGTCCCAAATGTGAAGGCTTTGGGCAGGTACTTGGAATTGACCCTGATCTGGTGATTCCCAATAAGAACCTCAGCGTGTATGAGGGGGCTATCGCCTGCTGGCATGGGAATAAAATGAAGGCCTGGAACGAGGCGCTTATCCGGTCGTCTCGCAAATTTAATTTTCCGATTCACACTCCGGTTGAAGAATTGAGCAAAAAACAAATCCAGGTTCTGTGGGAAGGGAATGAGTATTTTGAAGGGATTAATGCCTTCTTTAAAATGGTAGAGGAAAATCTGTATAAAGTGCAATACCGGGTCTTGCAATCCCGCTTCAGAGGGCGTACCCTTTGCCCCCAATGCCATGGAAAAAGGCTGAGGGAAGAGGCTTTATATGTGAAGGTTGGCGGCAGCACTATTGCCGATCTTATCGATATGCCGGTGAAGCATTTAAGGAACTGGTTCAAAAAATTAAAATTATCTCCTTTTGACAAAAAAGTTGCTAAAAGGATTCTATTGGAGATAAAACAGCGGCTGGAAACACTGGATGAGGTTGGCCTGGGCTATTTGACTCTTAACCGGGCGGCCAATACTTTGAGCGGGGGAGAGAGCCAGCGTATCCAACTGACCCGGTTCCTGGGAAGCAATCTGACCGATTCCCTTTATATCCTGGATGAGCCAAGTATTGGTTTGCATCCGCGGGATACGGATCGGTTGATTGGCGTACTGCAGAAACTGAAAGCCTTGAACAATACGGTGATTGTGGTAGAGCATGATGAATCTATAATGAAGGCTGCCGATCATATTATTGATATGGGGCCTCTGGCCAGTCACCTGGGCGGAGAAGTAATTTTTGCCGGAGATTATATGGGAATTGTTAAAGATAAGAACAGCCTGACCGGACAATATCTCAGTGGAAAACTGAAGATAAAACCTCCCCAAAAACGGCGTAAACCTCGTTATACTTTTACTTTAAAAGGTTGCAGGTTTCATAATTTAAAGCGCATTGACGTTTCCTTTCCATTGCAACTGCTTACAGTAGTAAGTGGAGTCAGTGGCTCGGGGAAAACTTCTCTGGTCAAAGGAATTTTGTATCCGGTTATTAAAAAACAATTGGGAGAAGGGGCCGACCGGCCGGGCGAGTATTCTTCCCTGGAAGGAGATTACGGTCAAATAACACAAATAGAGTTGGTAGATCAGAACCCGATTGGCAAGTCTTCCCGTTCCAATCCGGTAACCTATATCAAGGCCTATGATGAAATCCGGTCTCTTTTTGCAAGGCAGCCTTTGAGTAAAATGCGTGGATTCAAACCCAAACATTTTTCTTTTAATGTGGATGGCGGCCGTTGCGATACCTGTAAAGGAGAAGGAGAAACGCTGGTAGAAATGCAGTTTTTGGCGGATGTGCACCTGACTTGTGAAAGTTGTGGAGGCAGGCGTTTCAAAGAGGAAATCCTGGAAGTGAAGTATAAGGAAAAAAGTATTTATGAGGTGCTGGAAATGAGTGTGGATGAAGCCCTGGCCTTTTTTAAAAAAGAACCGGATGTGGTTAAAAAGATTCAACCCCTTAGCGATGTCGGACTTGGATATATAAAATTAGGGCAGTCTTCCAATACCCTGAGTGGTGGAGAAGCACAGCGGGTGAAACTGGCATCTTTCTTAGGGAAAAAAAGAAACAGCGACCATATCCTGTTTATTTTCGATGAACCTACCACAGGTTTGCATTTTAATGATATTAAGAAATTGCTGGCTTCCTTTAATGCGCTGATTGATCAGGGTAATACCATCGTAGTGGTAGAACACAATATGGATGTGATTAAGTGTGCTGACTACATTATAGAATTAGGTCCGGATGGAGGAGCGGAGGGTGGTTATCTGCTTTATGAAGGGGAGCCCTCGGGATTGAAAAAGGTAAAGAACAGTCCGACAGGGCAGTTTTTGGGGTAAGAGCGGTTAGCAGTTGGGGACAGTTGGCAATTTGCAATTTACAATTTGCAATGTTATGGGGGTATCAATGCTGAAACCAATACCTTGCGTGGGTCCTCGGCTCTGGGCGCTGTAGCATAAGTGCTCAACATTTTTTGCTTGTAGCGGATTTTTAAAAATCTAAAATCATAAATCGCTAATCTGGAATCTTAAATCAGGAGATTGGAGACTGAAGATTGTAGATTGGCGATTGGCATCGTTACCGGGAACGATTGCGTAAAAAAAGAGTGCAATAATTTCCTTAATACATCAGGAATACCATAGATTTGAACCCATGATCAGATTTCCTATTCACAAAACCCGTTTGAGAAAATTTTTCTTCGGTTTCCTGATTTCCGGATTGGCGCTGTTTAGTCTTTCCTGTAAATCGGATTCTCCTGATGCGAATAAGGGTACCTCAGTAGCGCAGGAAGACGGGCTTCCTAAAATTACACGTCCGTCTTTTAAGGCCGATACCTTTAATATTGTGAAATATGGGGCGGTAAGTGATGGTGTTACCCTCAATACCAAAAGCATTAACGAGGCTATAAAGAAATGTAATGAAAATGGAGGAGGAGTAGTGCTGGTTCCGGGTGGTTTCTGGTTAACTGGTCCGATTGTTTTACAAAGTAATGTAAACCTTTGCATTGCCTCAGATGCGCTGCTACAGTTTACGACTGATTTTGATGAATATCCGTTGGTAAAGACCAATTATGAGGGGCTTCAGGCCGTGCGTTGTCAGTCTCCCATCTCAGGAAAGAATCTTGAAAATGTAGCTATCACGGGGAAGGGGGTAATTGATGGAGCCGGTGAAGCCTGGCGCATGGTGAAAAAAGGTAAGCTGACCGCTTCACAATGGAAGAAACTCGTGGCTTCCGGCGGGGTAGTAGGCCCCCAAGACCGGATATGGTATCCCTCGGAAAAATCTTTAAAAGGCGCTCAAACTAAAGATGCCGGCGTATTAAAAGGGGGGAAAACAGCCAAAGATTTTGAAGCTATAAAAGATTATCTGCGTCCCAATATGATCAGTATTTTCCATAGTAAAAAAGTTTTGCTTGAAGGCGTTACTTTTCAGAATTCTCCTGCCTGGTGCATTCATCCTTTTATGTGTGAAGATTTAACGGTGAGTGGTATATATGCCAAAAACCCCTGGTATGGACAAAATGGAGATGGTATAGATGTGGAATCCTGCAAGAAAGTGTTGATTGAAAACAGTACTTTCGATGTAGGAGATGATGGCATTTGCATGAAATCCGGCCGGAACGAAGAAGGCAGAAAGCGGAATGCGCCTACTGAAAATGTAATTGTACGCAACTGCAAAGTGTATCACGCCCATGGTGGTTTTGTTATTGGCAGCGAGATGTCAGGAGGAGTTCGTAATGTGTATGTATCCAATTGCTCTTTCATTGGCACCGATGTGGGTTTGCGTTTTAAAACCACGCGTGGCAGAGGAGGGGTGGTAGAAAATATTCATGCCTCGCACATCAACATGCGAAATATTTCCGGAGATGCCATCCGGTTTGATATGTATTATGCCGCTAAGGACCCGGTTCCGCTGGCCGGTGAGAAAAGAGCAGCGCCTAAGCGGGAATTGTTACCCGTAATGGAAGGAACTCCTCAATTTCGGGATTTTTATATTGACCACGTATATTGCAATGGGGCTGAACATGGTATATTTATGCGGGGACTTCCCGAAATGAATATCAAACAAATACACCTTAACGACCTGGTATTGAAGACCAATAAAGGAATGGAAGCTATTGAAGCAGATAGTATTTATCTGAAAAATGTAAGGCTTTTGCCTGCTGATACCAACCCGGTCATTACCCTGATCAACAGTAAAAACATCTCGTTAGATCATGTTACATCCGATAGCAGTATGGAGGAGTATATGAGCATAACCGGATCGGCAAGTAAAAATATCCAGGTGAAAAATAATTCTTTTAAAAATTTAAAAGATAAGATCAGCCTGTCTGATCAGGTTTCTCCTAAAGGTTTAAAAATAGAATAAAATGATGAAACGTTTTGGACTGTATCTAACCTTATGTCTTTTTATTTCTGTCCCTGTCTTTTCGCAGAATACAATGGGTTGGGCCGAAAAAATGACCCGGACCGCAATGACTTTATGGAAGGACCCGCAGGCGACCGGTCAGGCTTCTTTTCCCAATTGGAGTTATGATGAGGGGGTAATCCTTAAAGGTGTAGAAGGCTTATGGAAATTAACCGGCAATGGAGATTACTTCAGGTATATCCAACACAGTATGGATTATTTCGTGGATGATGAGGGGAATATAAAAAAATACAAACCCGAAACCTATAAACTGGATGACATCAACAACGGGAAAGCTTTGCTAACACTCTTTCGGGTTACCGGCCAGAAGAAATACTGGAAAGCAGCAACAAAGCTCAGAGACCAGTTACGGACCCAGCCCCGCGTTGCAGCGGGAGGCTTCTGGCACAAGAAAATATATACCCATCAAATGTGGTTGGATGGCCTGTACATGGCCGAACCTTTTTATGCGGAGTATGCTATGCTGGCTCATGAAGGAGCAGGTACTTTTAAGGATATAGCTAACCAGTTTATCCTTATGGAAAAGCACAGCCGTGATCCTAAAACCGGCCTCCTCTATCATGGTTGGGATGAGTCTCACGAACAGCGTTGGGCTAATCCTAAAACAGGCATGTCCCCTAATTTCTGGGATCGGGCCATGGGCTGGTATGCTATGGCGCTGGTAGATGTTTTAGATTATTTTCCCCAAAATAACCCTTACCGGGATTCCATTATCAACATTTTAAACCGGCTGGCTGTAGCCGTTGCCGATTATCAGGATCCGGAAACCGGTTGCTGGTGGCAGGTGATGGATAAAGGGGACAGTACGGGTAACTTCCTGGAGGCTTCCGGCTCCAGTATGTTTGTTTACGCGCTGGCTAAAGGCGTGAGAAAAGGATACCTCCCGGAGAAATTTATGAAAGTTGCCGACAAAGGTTTTCAGGGAATCATAAAGCAGTTTGTTGAGACGGATGCCATGGGGCAGGTTAATTTGAAAGGAACCTGCCCGGTAGCCGGATTAGGGGGAGACCCTTATCGCGATGGAAGCTATGATTATTATATTAACCAGAAGCCTGTATTGAATGATCCCAAAGGCATAGGCGCTTTTATTTTGGCTGCGGATGAAATGCAGACAGCCCCCATGCAAAAAACCGGTAAGGGATTAACGGTTACTCTGGATCACTATTTTAACAACGAGTTTAGAACAGATATTACCGGACATAAAATTCCTTTTCATTATGTATGGAACGACCGAATGAACAGCGGTTTCTCTTTCTGGGGCAGTATATTCCGGTTTCGTGGGGTTAAAACCAATGAGTTAAACAGCGCTCCTGCCGGTTCCAGCCTGAGAAATTCGGATATGTATATCATCGTGGACCCGGATACCAAAAAGGAAACGGCCTCTCCCCATTATATGGATAAAAAAGCCATTAAATCCATTCACAAATGGGTAAAGAAGGGAGGTGTTTTGGTCTTGATGGAAAATGATTCCGGCAATGCCGAGTTTGCTCATTTTAATAAACTGGCTGAGAAATTTGGTTTTCATTTTGATGAAGTGAGTCTGAACAGGGTACAGGGGCATCAGTATGAGCAGGGAGCCCTGGATGTGGAAGCCGATAATCCTATATTTAAGCATGTAAAGAAAGTGTATATAAAAGAACTTTCTACTATAAAAACTTCCGGTAAGGCGCAAGTTGTGTTGCGAACCCGTTCGGGAAAACCGGTTGCCGCTTATGCGCGTATAGGTAAAGGAACCGTTTTTGTTGTAGGGGATCCCTGGTTTTATAATGAATATGTTGATGGTAGAAAATTGCCTCCGGAATTTGAAAACTACCAGGCCGCTTGCGATCTCACGGACTGGTTAATCGTGCAGGCAAAACAATAATAACGGTACGATAAATAAAGTAATAGAACACAGATCGTTGTGATTAATTAAGATAAGCCATGCAGTTAGCAAAAGAAAATCTCAAAAAAATAAATTCCTCTATTGATTTGCAAACGCCTGAGAGCGGTTCGTTTAACTTTTCTGAAAAGGTACTCCAGTTTGGTACGGGAGTCTTGTTAAGAGGGCTTCCGGATTATTTTATTGATAAAGCCAATAAAAATAAAATGTTTAATGGAAGAGTGGTGATGGTAAAATCCACCAGCCAGGGCGATATCAATAAATTGAAAGAGCAGGATAATCTTTACACGCTTTGCATAAGAGGTCTGGAGAACGGCAGGGAAGTGAAAGAAAATTATTTGAACAGCGCTGTTTCCAGGATATTAGTGGCAAAAGAACAATGGGAGGAAGTACTGGCTTGTGCTTCGAGTGAAGAAATGCGAATTGTGATTTCCAATACAACGGAAGTGGGGATTCAACTGACAGATGACGACATCCATGCCAATCCCCCCAAATCTTACCCTGGAAAATTGCTGGCTTTTCTCTATGCCCGCTATCAGGCTTTTGAGGGGGATAGAAATCGGGGGATGGTTGTTATTCCCACGGAATTGATTGTAGATAATGGAAAAAAATTAAAAAATATCCTGGTTGAACTTGCTCACAAAAATAAACTGGAGAAGGAATTTCTCCTGTGGCTTACGGAGGCCAATCATTTTTGTAGTTCTCTGGTAGATCGGATTGTTCCCGGCAAGCCGGATACAGACGAAAGAAGAAAATTAGAAAATCAACTGGGGTATGAAGATAGCTTTATGATTAAAGCAGAACCGTATCGGTTATGGGCCATTGAGGTTCCTGATAAGCGCGTGGGGGAAGTGTTGTCTTTTTCAAAAGCAGACAAAGGCGTTATTCTTGCTGAAGACATTACGAAGTACAGGAGGCTAAAATTAAGGCTGCTGAATGCGACCCATACTTTTACCTGTGCTTTTGCTTACCTGAGTGGTTTTGAAACAGTGGGGCAGGCTATGGCGGATGATAAAATGCATGATTTTGTACATGATCTGATGGGGGAAATTGCCAATACTATTGCTGATGAAAATATTCCATTAAAAGAGGCGCTTGCCTTTGCCAATGAGGTGGCAGACCGGTTTCAGAATCCTTATATTGTACACCCCTGGCTTAGCATTTCGCTCCAGTATTCTTCTAAAGTAAATATGCGCTGTGTGCCTTTGCTGGTAGATTATATTAAAAAATACAGGATGGCGCCGGATAAAATGGCAAGGGGATTGGCTGCTTATATCCGGTTTATGCGGTCGGAAAAACTTTCTGACGGCTCTTTTCAGGGAAATTTACGCGGTAAGAAGTATAAGATAAAAGATGACCGTGCAGAAACCTTGTCTGAATGTTGGGCCCGGATTCCGGAAAACCCCGTTCATGCTATTCTGAGCGATACCTCACTTTGGGACTCCGATCTATCCCGGCTCAAGGGTTTGGAAGGTAAGGTGGAAGGATATTTGGCTAAAGATTTCTCCCATAGTCGGCAAAATGCCGAAGGTATTTAATTTCGATAACCCTGTACAAGCGAAGCGCAGTGCGGGGTTAGAACCTGCTCAAGACCTTTCTGAACTCCGTCAGGAGTTCAACTTTTGTTTCAACCTGATTCCATACATTTTTATGTTTTGTTGGGTATAAATGTACTTGGCAAATTTTTGTTTGTCGATAAAAATTTTCATTTACCAATGAAAATATCATTTAAATATACACAAATTGGTAAGATGCTATAATACATTGAGAAAATGATAAAATATTGTAATGAAATGCCGGGGTATCTTTGAGGTATCTTTTTAATGTGGATTTTTTGATAAAAAAATGAGAATTAATAAAAAAGCGAGGTTTTAAAATGGGTGTTTTAAAAATCAGACAAGCATGACTATGAAAGAAAGATTACAATTACGAAAAGCCAGATACTTTCTAAAGAATGGTATCTTACTATTGTTGCTTTTCAGTTCTTCCTTTGCTTTTGGACAGAATCAGAATCTGAAAAGTATTTCAGGAAATATTACAGACCCGGATGGGAACCCGCTGGTAGGCGCAACGATCCGAGTCAAAAGTACAACTATCGGTACTACTTCCGATAACAATGGGAATTATGCTATAAAAGTACCGGAATCCAATACGGTTTTGGTTTATTCTTCTATAGGATATGAGACACAGGAAGTTTATATCAAAGAGCGGTCGATTATCAATATCCAGATGAAACGACAGAACAACTCCTTGGCCGAAATGGTGGTAGTGGGATACGGCAGCCAAAAGAAAGCCAACCTGACGGGTTCTGTGGCCACCGTGGATATGAAGCAAATAGAGAATATTCCGGTGAGCGACCTGAGTTCAGCGCTTCGGTATTCCGATAAATTACCCGGTGTTCACGTGAGCGGAGGAGAATCCCGGCCCGGAGAAGCTGCCCGGATTGTGATCCGAAACCCACCGGAAGGAGCTAAGAATGGAGGGGATAATGGTCCGGTGTATGTGATAGATGACGTAGTGCGGACACAACAGGATTTTAACCTTCTGGACCCTTCACAGATAGAAAGCATCTCCATTGTTAAGGATGCAACAGCAGCTATCTACGGTGCAAGAGCAGCGCAGGGAGTGATCATTGTAACAACCAAAAGGGGACATATAGGTAAACCCTCTATTAGTTATAGTGGCTCGTATGGCTCCTCGGATGCGACCTATTTTCCTACGATGATGAATGGCTATCAGCAGGCTACGTATATGAATGATATGTTGGACACCCGGGGCATTGCGTCCACGGATCCTTCTTATTATACACCTGATGAATTGGCTTACTTCAAAAAATACAATTACAACTGGCTTGATATGGCCTGGAAACCGGCACAAACGACACGGCATTCTCTGAGTGTGAGCGGAGGTAGCGATCGCGCCACCTATTTTGCCGGTGCATCCTATTATTGGGGAGATGGAAATCTGGATAAGATTGATTATAAAAAATGGAATTTTCAGGCCAGCACCCATATCAATGTGGCAGAACATGTAAAAGTAAACTTAAGCGTAAGCGGTGCTGTGGATAACCGGAAATGGTTCTTCTTAAAGCAGGGTGGAGAAAATACTGAACAGGATGTAACCAATTTACTTCAAACGCCACAATTTGTTCCGCCTTATGTAAGAGGATTACCGGTTGATCTGCCTGCAGGAGTAAACCGTTCTGAGGGGTTGCACTTTTTTGAAGCGCAAAGCCTGGATAATTATACGCTGTCCAAAACCATGCAGTTAAATGTAAACGGAAGTCTGGAATACGATGCGCCGTTTCTGCCGGGATTGAAAGCCAAAGTGGTTTTCAATAAAAATTATAACAACGGCTGGGGCAAGCAGTATGGCCTCTATTACAACATGTACCAGTTCAGCATGCTGGGAGAGCACAAACACATTTATGGAGGAGATGTGATAAAAACAGTTCGTGCAAAAAATGGCGATCGGGTAAGGATTAACCCTGATTATAGTGATGCTTACCAGTTCAATGTAAATCTGAGTTATGATCGTCAGTTTGGGAAACACCATATCAGTATTTTAGCTTTGGTAGAGCAGTCGGAAAGCTACTATGAAACAGTAAGGGCCATGAAAGAGGGGGTTGCCAATGTTGGAGTAGATTACATGCGGGCTGCTTTTGGTGAAATGACAAATGACAACAGCGCCAGTGAGGCGGGTACACTTTCTTATGCAGGTAGAGTAAACTACAATTATTCGGATAAATACATTGCAGAATTTGACTGGCGTTACGATGCCTCCACTAAATTTGGTCCGGGATATCGCTGGGGTTTTTTCCCGGCTCTTTCTGCTGCCTGGATCATTTCCAAAGAGAATTTCTTTAGTGACGATTCCTTTATTGATTTCTTAAAATTGCGTGCATCGGCAGGGCGTACAGGTAGAGACCGTACTGGAAACTGGGATTGGATGCAACGTTATACACTCCAACAGGGAGGTCATGGAGCTGTATTTGGGGGAAATAGTGATCGAACTGTAGGAATGAAATTAGAAAAACTACCTAATGCCAAAGTACGTTGGGATAACATTGATCAGTTTGATGTGGGTATTAATGCCGTTACGTTAAACAACCGGCTGAGTATAGATGTGGATGGATATTACAATCATGGGTACGACCTACTAGCGAATCTGCAGTCCAGCGCCCCCTTTACCATAGGCTCTCAGATGCCGGCAGAGAACTATGACATTACCAATACCATGGGCGCGGAAGTTACCTTAAGCTGGAATGGTAAAATTGGGAATGAAATAAGTTATAATATTGTAACCGGTATTGGATACGACAACAGCAGGATTATAAAATATGACGTTTCTCCCGGTGATATAGGTACCTGGCGAGACCTGACCGGAACTTATTCCCGCAACCGGGGAACCGAAGCCTTTGTGTATGAAGGGATGTTCCGCAGCCAGGAAGAAGTAGATAATTTTCTGAAAGATCATCCGGATTATACCATTTTTGGTCAAAAGCCACAGCCGGGTATGTTGTATTACAAAGATATTCGTGGCCCCAAGCAGGAAGATGGTACCTATGCCGCTCCGGATGGAAAAATTACCGATGACGACAAGACCTGGGTACTCCCTAAACGAGGATTCAACAAAGGCCTTTCCTTTGGCCTAAGATGGAGGGGGCTGCAGTTGCACGTAAAGACTTCTTTATCCATTGGCAACGAAGAATTTATCTCAAGCGCTGCAAGGAAGCAATCTTCTACAAGGTCTAATAAACCTGCTTTTTGGGCAAATCACTGGACATTGGAAAATACGAATGCGGTTTACCCCGCTCCCTGGTGGCATGATGATTATGAGGCGCTATCTGCTTTCTGGATCAGAGATGCCTCTGCCTTTAGGGTGAATTTGATTAACCTTTCCTATAGCCTGCCTGATGCGTGGACCAACAAGCTGGGGCTGAACAGATGTAACCTCTATATGGTAGCTACCAACCCATTCTTTATTCAGAAAAACAAGGATTTACTGGCCTATTCCCTGACCAGCTATCCTACTCTGAAAACCTTTTCTTTCGGCATCAACCTGAATTTATAAATTATAAAATGAGCAACATGAAAAAATATATAGGTCATTTAAGCATCGCGGGATGTTTGTTCCTTACAGGAACCCTGTTTTCCGGATGTAGCAAAGTATTGGATAAAACGGACCTGAACTCGTTTAATGGTCAACAAGTTTTTGACAATTATGATATTGCTACATCTTATTTAGATGAAATTTATGATGACAATTCTCCTGGCTGGCCAAGTGGGGATTGGTTGAAATGTACAGATGAAATTAGTGGGAATACCCGGTTTTTTGAAGGAACTGTGCAGGTGAATACCGTTTCTGATTATGGAACCCAATTGAATGATAATACCGTATGGGGGAGACTGAGAAGCATTAATCAGCTCCTGGAAAAGGTACCCGGCAGTAAATTAACGGCTGATGAGAAAAGTAAATTGGAAGGTCAGGCTTTGTTTTTCAGAGCTTACCGTTATTTTGAACTCATCAAATTATATGGTGGCGTTCCGCTTGTACTAAAGACGCAGGATGCTATTGGAGCGGAAGCAAAAGAAAACTCCCGTCTTCCCCGTAATAAAACCTCTGAATGTGTGGCACAGATCAGCGCCGATCTGGATTCAGCTGCTGCCGACCTTCCCGGCCGTTGGGAAGGGGACAATTGGGGGAGAATCACCAGTGGCGCTGCTGAAGCTTTGAAAGGAAGGGTCTTATTGTACTGGGCCAGTCCCGAGTTCAATCCGGATGACAAGCAGGAACGTTGGCAGGCAGCTTATGATGCCAATAAGAAAGCGGTGGATGATCTCACCGATAACGGGTTTGGATTAAATTCTGATTTCCAGAAAATGTGGTTTGAAGAAGTGGATAACCCCGAGGCAGTTTGGTCGGTAGGATACAATACGACTTCGGCGGATCAGCTGAAGAAAAATGATGGATGGGACAATTCTACAAGGCCCTCTTATCTGGGTACCGGCGGGGGCTCTAATCAACCTATAATTAATATTGTTAATGCTTTTCCAATGAAGAGCGGTAAAAATATTGAGGATCCTTCATCCGGGTATGATTCGGTTTTGTTTTATAAAAACAGAGGGCCACGTTTTGATGCGACCATTGCCTATAATGGCTGTACCTGGCCGATAAATGGGGATAAAAATTACAAGTTGTGGACCTATTTCGTGGGCAATACCAGTATAGAATCCAAAGCAACGAGTACCGGATTTTATTGCCGCAAAGCAATTGATCCCAACCTGAAACCGGATGAAGTACAATATGCGGGTACCGACTGGATGGAGATCCGTTTTGCAGAAGTGGTGCTGAATCTTGCTGAAAGCGCTTGCGGAATTAATAAGTTGGATGAGGCTTATGATGGTTTGATTCAGATCAGGAAAAGAGCCGGTATTGAAGCGGGAAGCGACGGCCTTTATGGCTTAAAACCCAACATGACCCGGGAGGAGATGTTCAAAGCTATTCTGCATGAAAGGCAGATTGAATTTGCTTTCGAGGGAAAACGTTACTGGGACCTTCGTCGCTGGAAATTGTTTGAGCCTTTATTAAACGGAACACGGAGAACGGGAGTTATCGTTACCCTGAATACGGACGCCATTTCAGCGAACGATTTTGCTGCTCAAAGAGATACCATGAACCTGGACGAAGCTTATCAGAAATATTTCACAGTAGAATCTAAAACCATGGATACGCAATATGAGATCAACTGGCAATCCAATTATTATTATTTTGCCATTCCTCAGCAGGCCATAGACAACGATCCTTTATTAAAACAAACCAAAGGATGGCCCGGAGGAACTTTTGATCCGTTGCAATAAGGGCGGAATAGCTTGATCTGATTGGTAATTTAAACTAAAAACATAAAATCATGAGAAAACAGTTATATAAATATGTTCCTTTATTCTTAGGTATCCTGCTGATCTGGGGCTCCTGCAGAAAAGCGGAGGGCCCGGTAATGAATTATGCCATAGCCGCTCCGGATAGTTTGCAATTGGCTGTGGATCAGCAGACGGTTCATGCAGGTTGGGATTATCCTGCCGGACAACCGGTTACACACTTTATAGTTCAACTGGCCGGCGACAGAGCGTTTAAAAATGTATTGGCTTCGGATACGCTGCCAGCGGATCAAAAATCAATTGATTTTAATAATATAGATTATGTGAATGAATATTATTTTAGGATCAAAGCCCAGGCAGATAATTATGCCCGAAGTACAGACTATGTTACAGCAAGCCTTATTTTTCAAAATATTTTCTCCCCGGTAGAAAAATCAGACCTGACCAGCAGATCGGTGGTTCTGAAATGGGAAAGCCCTGCAGATGGTAGCCTGACAGATATCCTTATCATACCGGAAGACAGTGCAGCCAGAAATCCGATAAAACTAACTTCATCGGATTTGGAAAATAAAATGATTATAGTGGATAAGCTGCAGCCTCTAACCCGTTATACAGCGCTTATTTATGATGGAAAAACCCGAAAAGGAGTGGTGTCTTTTAAAACAAAAGATCCGAATGCAGTTATTACTATCAATGCTGATCCAAAAGAATATAACACCCTTGCAGATGCAATTGCTGCTGCTAAAAGTAGGGATGTTATTAATGTAGGGGGAAGCTATGATTTTTCCGCTCAGGGGAATATAAAAGTTGATAAATCACTGGTTATCAGGGGTGTGCCCGATGTGGCAAAACCTGAGATTAAATTAGGGATGTTTGTCTTAAGTGGAAATGTGGGTGATTTTGAGTTGTACCGTTTAAAACTGACCGGGACCTCTTCCTATACTGTAAATGTGAGTGATGTTACCGGCACGGCAAATGTAATTATTGACAGTTGTGATATCACAGGGCCAACGGCCGGTTTAATTTATGCTTCTTCTGACGCCTCTTCTGCAACCTACGGATTTACGGTTAATAATTCTCTCATTCATGATTTTGGTGCCGATGGAGGAGATTTTATTGATTTCAGGGCTGGTAATCTGAAAACATTACAAATCCATAACTCCACCTTCTGGAACCTGGCCAGAACTTTTTTCAGGATAACCGGAGACGTGAATTTTGTGGGATCGGATAGCGGTCTGATGGAGAATTGTACGGTTGACAATGTTTGTACGAAGGGGTTTATGGATATCCGGTCTCTTACCACATTTTTACCCGTCAATAAATGTATCCTGACAAACAGGAAGTCAGATGTAGATAATATTGTTTTCCCTCATTTTGCTGCTGACTCTGACAATACCTTTGGAAAAAATCATACGAAATTTATCCAGTATTTCTTTGCCGGAACTACAAACATTACGCATTTAGATCCTGAATATGCTGATGCAGCCAATGGTGATTTTACCGTTGAAAATACTACGCTCAAAGCTGCCGGAATAGGAGACCCGAGGTGGCTAAAATAGTGTAATTTAAACCAAAAAAACAAATAGATTTTATGTTGAGAAAGTTTTCAATTATTTTTTGTCTGATTGCAGCGTCCTTTTATTTTTCAAAGGATGCAAATGCGCAATACCCTACCATTCCCCAAGCTGTTCAGCAGGCGTCTGATTCTATGCTGGACGCTGCAAAAGTGCGGATAAATAGCATCATGAAAAAGGATAGTGCGGTCTTGGCCCACTGGGCAGAAAAAGGGAAGCCTTATATTCCTTTTGCTCATCGGCCGACGGATCTTCCCCAAGCGAAGATTCCCGTTTTCCCGGGAGCGGAAGGAGGCGGTATGTACTCTTTTGGAGGACGTGGCGGTAAAGTTTACGTTGTAACCTCTCTGGCTGATAGCGGCCCCGGTACACTTAGGGAAGCTTGTGAGGCGGTGGGGCCCAGGATTATCGTATTCAATGTAGCCGGGATTATTCATTTGAAAACCCCGATCATTATGAAAGCGC
>CAYRBD010000019.1:0-5221 GCA_964422465.1 uncultured Chitinophagaceae bacterium | reverse complement strand
GTATTCAATGTAGCCGGGATTATTCATTTGAAAACCCCGATCATTATGAAAGCGCCTTATGTATCCATTGAAGGCCAATCAGCCCCCGGAGATGGTATCTGTGTGGCTGGGGAATCTTTCTGGATTAATACGCATGATGTAGTGATCAGATACATGCGTTTCCGCCGGGGAATTACCAATGTAGGGCGGCGGGATGATGCCCTGGGAGGAGACCCCGTGGGGAATATCATGATTGACCATGTATCAACCAGCTGGGGATTGGACGAGAATATGTCTATTTACAGACACATGTATGATCCGGGAGATGGCTCAAAACCGAAAAAATGGCCAACCGTAAATGTTACTATTCAAAATTCGATCTCTTCAGAAGGTTTAGATACCTATAACCACGCCTTTGGTAGTACAATGGGGGGCGAGAATGTAACTTTGATGAGAAACCTCTGGGCAGACAATACAGGAAGAAATCCTTCAATAGGCTGGAACGGTATTTTTAACTTTTTTAACAATGTAATTTTTAATTGGTATCACCGGGCGATCGATGGCGGAGACTACACTGCATTGTATAATATTTTTAATAATTATTTTAAGCCGGGACCCGTTACTAAGGATGGGCAAATCCACTACCGGGTATTAAAACCTGAATCCGGACGCAGCAACCTTGATCATAAAGTTTTTGGCCGTTGTTATGTTCATGGAAATATTATGGAAGGGAATGAAAGAGTGACTCAGGATAACTGGGATGGAGGGGTCCAGTTGAAAGGAATGGACGGAGACGAAATGAGCCTGCAGGAAGCAAAAAAGTATTTTCCTGAGATGAAAGTGGATCAACCCTTCCCCATGCCGCCTGTAAAAGTAATGTCGGCAGAGCAGGCATATCACTATGTGTTGGATAACGCCGGTGCCACCTTACCCCTTCGGGACCCTGTAGATAAAAGAGTCATCAAACAGGTACGGACCGGTAAAATTGACAACCACCCCATTGTAGATGCGGATACCTTATATCAATTTAAGTATCGTCGCCTGGGCAAAGATTCCTGGAAAAAAGGAATCATTACTGATGTGAGAGAAGTAGGTGGTTATCCTGAATATAAAGGAACCTCCTATAAAGACAGTGATAAAGATGGGATTCCGGATGCCTGGGAGAAAAAACACGGGTTGGACCCACATGATCCTTCCGATGCGACTAAGGATAAGGATGGAGATGGCTATACCAACATTGAGGAATACCTGAATGGTACGGACCCCAATACTTATATAGATTATACCAATCCATACAACAATTATGATACGTTGACCGGAAAAGAAAATTGGTTCCTGAATGATTAAGAAATTAGGAATATTTTGTTTCTTATGTTTAGCGGCCTGGACAGCTTCAAATGCTCAGGCCGTTCACATTCCTATAGCGTTTGATAAAAAATCCGATTCATTAAAGTACACTCCTGATGAACGGGGAAACTGGGTTCCTGATTTTTCCTACTGCGGTTACAGCGCGGGCAATGATACCCTTCCCAACGTGCCGGTGCGTATTGTTGTTCCGGTGCAGAAAGGGGATGCCACTGCTGCTATTCAGGCGGCATTAAATTATGTGGCCTCTCTGCCAAAGGATCAGAATGGATTCAGAGGAACCCTGTTGTTGGAAAAGGGAACGTATAAAGTAGAGGGGAGATTAAAAATAGATTCTTCGGGTGTGGTATTGCGTGGGAGCGGTATGGGTGAAAAGGGCACTCGTTTAATTGCGGCAGGAGAAAGCAGGGCTACTTTAATCAGAGTATCGGGAGTGCGTGATGTTGAAACCAATACCCCTGTTGAAATTATAGACGCGTATGTTCCGGTGGGCGCTGTCAAGTTTCATGTTAAAAATGCAAAAGGTATTAAGGTAGGGGATCAGGTAAGGATTCAAAGACCTTGTACGCAGGAGTGGATTGACCGGATGAGCATGAATAATTTCGGTGGCCAGTCCGGGTGGCTGGGATGGAAACCAGGAGCAGAGGTCATTCAATGGGAGCGAAAAGTAAGAGCTGTTAGAGGGAATAAAATAACTTTAAATATAGGTTTGACTACCGCTTTGGATTCAGCCTATGGCGGAGGTACGGTATCGGTTTATCATTGGCCTGGAAGAATATCGAAAGTAGGAATTGAAAATTTGCAACTGATTTCAGAATATGACACTTCTAATCCTAAAGATGAAGCACATTGCTGGATGGCTGTTACTTTGGAAAATGTGCAGGATGCGTGGGTAAGGCAGGTAGTATTTGAACATTTTGCCGGTTCTGCAGTATATGCTCTTAATACTTCCAGAAGGATAACAGTAGAAGATTGTAAATCATTGGCCCCGGTATCAGAGATTGGTGGAGAACGTCGATATACTTTTAGAACCGATGGACAACAAACGCTTTTTCAAAGGCTTTATTCCGAGTACGGGTATCATGATTTTGCAGTAGGTTTTATGGCCGCGGGTCCAAATGCGTTTGTTCAATGTAAGGCTCATCTTCCTTATAGCTTTAGTGGACCTGTAAACAGCTGGGCCTCCGGGGTTTTATTTGACAATGTACGTATTGATGGGGGAGCCTTAAGGCTTAAAGATTTAGGACAATATAATCACGGTGCCGGATGGAACGCAGCCAACAGCATGTTATGGCAGTGTGATGCGGCACAGATAGACTGTTATAAACCGCCTACCGCACAAAATTGGGCTATTGGTTGTTGGGCGCAGCCCGCAGGACATGGATATTGGGGATATGCCAATGAACATGTATCTCCATTCAGCCTGTACTATGGGCAATTAAGCAATAGATTACAAAAAGATGTTTCCGGTAGAGCGAGATTGCTTCAAATTAAGACAAACCCTACCAGTAGCCCCACTGTAGCTCAAGCAGCAGAGTTGACGGTTTTGGCGGGTAATCCGGGCCCGTTGTTATCAGACTGGATTGATAGGGCTGCTGTCACAACTCCTATTCCCATTCAGCATAAAGGCGTGAAGACCATTGACCAAGTTGAATATAAAAAAACAAGTACCCCGGTTAAAAAGGCTCCCCGGATGCAGGTAAAAAACGGTTGGTTAGTTCGCGGGAATACAATCTTAACCGGGAAGCGAACGGAAGTCAACTGGTGGCGAGGAGATGTGCAGCCCAATGAAGTTAAAAAAGCAGCCCCCGGGGTGACGCGTTTTGTCCCCGGAAGGACCGGGCTCGGGTTGACGGACAACCTGGATAGTGTAACCCGATGGATGAAGCGGAATCAGGTGATTGCCTTGGAACAGAACTATGGATTATGGTATGACCGTCGCAGAGACGACCATGAGCGGATACGAAGAATGAATGGAAATGTCTGGCCTCCTTTTTATGTATTGCCCTTTGCCCGTTCTGGAAAAGGACTGGCCTGGGATGGATTGAGTAAATATGATTTAACTAAATACAACCCCTGGTATTGGAACCGGCTGAGAAAATTTGCCAGTTTTGCGGATCAAAAAGGAGAGGTGTTAATCCATAAAAACTATTTTCAACATAACATCATTGAGGCGGGCGCTCATTGGGTGGATTTTCCCTGGCGAACGGCTAACAACATAAATCATACCGGCTTTCCTGAGCCGCCGCCTTTTGCCGGAGATAAACGGATATTCATGGCAAAGCAATTTTATGACACTTCAAATGCCGTGCGAAGGAAGTTGCACATTGCTTATATTCAGAAATGCCTGGAAAACTTTAAGGATAACAACAGTGTTATTCAGCTTACGGCTGCCGAATTCACAGGTCCTTTACATTTCATGCAGTTTTGGGTAGATGTGGTTAAAAGATGGGAACAAAGAACAGGTATCAAAGAGTGCATCGGCCTGAGCGCAACCAAAGATGTTCAGGACGCTATTTTGGAAGACCCGGGCCGATCCGCTGTAATCAATCTCATTGATATCCGGCAATGGCATTATGAAAAAGATAGTTCATTGTATGCTCCAAAGGGTGGGAAGTCTCTGGCTCCGCGTCAGTGGGCCCGTTTGTTGCGACCAAGAGGAAGTTCTTTTGGTCAGGTTTACCGGGCCGTGCGGGAATATCGTGAAAAATATCCTGCTAAAGCGGTTATATACTCCTACAGGAATTACGAAAGTTATGGATGGGCTGTATTTATGGCGGGAGGATCGCTGGCCTCCATTCCGGAAATTAGTAATCCTCAATTTCTTAAAGATGCTATATCCATGAAACCCATGGATTTAGTAAGGTCTTTTGAAGGCCAGTTGTTGTTGGGAAATCCGGATAAAGGATATATCATTTATAATGCTTCCGGAAAGCCGGTACACCTGAATTTAAAAAAGACTTCCGGAAGATTTTTTGTTTATACTCTAAATCCGGTAAACGGAACAGTTTCTAAAAAAACAAAAACGATTCGGGGAGGGAATGTGGTTACGCTTGGCAGTACAGGAGAAGGTAAAGAAGTAATATGGTTGTCCCGAAAACATTAGTATTTGTTCCTGAATAAGATATAACAATGAAGAAAAGATTGTATTTTAATATTTGTTTTTTTGCCGTAGCAGCTATTTTAAGCGCCGGTTGTAGTTCTGATGATCAAAATAAATCAGAGACTGCTAACGATTCTATGGTCCCTATCCGGGTATCTGAAAATGGTCGTTTTTTTGTAACTGAAAAGGGAGAACCATTTTTCTGGCTGGGAGATACCGGGTGGCTGTTGTTCTCAAAGTTAAACCGTGAGGAAACAGATCAATATTTAGAAGACCGGGAGCATAAAGGATTTAATGTAATACAGGTGATGGTGTTGCACAGTTTATCCGCGACGGATGCGTATGGAGATTCTGCACTGATAGGTGAAGATATTGCCAAACCGAGAACAACCGAAGGAAAGGAATGGGGGAAAGGAGATCAGTATGATTATTGGGATCAGGTGGATTATGTGGTGGATCAGGCTGCAGAAAGAGGGTTATACATAGCTACGGTCCCCATTTGGGGGAGTAATGTAAGAGCAGGTTTGGTAAGCAGGGAACAAGCACGGAAGTATGCTGCTTTCCTGGCGGAAAGGTATAAAGACAAACCGAATATAATCTGGTTGAACGGCGGGGATGTCAAGGGGAGCGATTCTACAGCCATTTGGAATATTATTGGACAAACGCTCTGCGAGAAAGATACCAATCATTTAATTACCTTTCATCCTTTCGGCCGTACCCAGTCTTCTACCTGGTTTCAGGATACGGCCTGGCTTGATTTTAATATGTTTCAAT
>CAYRBD010000018.1:2318-42464 GCA_964422465.1 uncultured Chitinophagaceae bacterium | reverse complement strand
TAGGGGCATCATTGCCCGCTTTTTCACATCTAAGAAACAGAGTTCTCCATTAGAAAAGCCCCGTGAATCTATCAAAGGGAACATAGCCAAAGACTTGAAAGCAGCATGCAATCTTTCCGGAAGATGCTAAAATAAACACACAGATTTTCTTTCTGTCTCATGTAGTCAAAATGTGTATATCATCGCAGACAATAACTAACGGACAACCTTACACATAAGCAGCATGAGCCAATACCAGGCAATTTGAATCTTTTTCTTCCTTTTGGTCTCACAGCGTTTATTGAAACCATCGAAATAAGAGCAAATACGATGATGATATTCATTTAGTGCCTATCCATAGCCCACCCTTTTTTGATTAATTGGTAAGTGTTTAACTATCATTTATACGGGCAGGTATTCATTCTGCCCTCCCGACTTTTACAGGGTTAAAACAAATCCCAAAAGCTCGTAAATATCAGTATTTATGGGTTTCTTTATTTTTTTTCATATCAATTTACAGCATCTATTAATTGGAATTTAACCCACAAATAAGGATAAAATCAATGGAGAAGTTCTGGAAAACCCGGAATTGATGCGGATTGTTGGTTTATCATTAACCACAATAGCATGCTTGATTGGGCATTGTTTATCTGTTCCTATAAACCGTTTTCTTGTGTTGCTGTATATATTCGCAATCGTGGGTATCTATCAGAACGGTTTGTAATAGGCCTTAGCAGCAAGCTCCAGCATGGGCAGGTCTCCTTTGCTATCGCCATAGGCCAATATCTCATTATATTGCGAAAGGTCGATCTGCTCCCGAATGCGGTTGACCTTTTCTACTCCATAGCAATTTCTGCCTTTTATACGGCCGGTAAGTTTCCCTTCCCTGACTTCAAGCCGGGTTGCGATACATTCGATGTCGTTCAGGTTACACCAGGGCCTTATCCAGTTCTCTGCCGATGCAGATACAATCACTATTCTGGCCCCATCCCTTTTGAGTTTCTTCAATTCTGACCACGCCTTTTCTTTAAGAAGGGAAGGCAGTTTTTCGATAGCAAATTCATTGCATTTTTTCTGAAATTGATCCAACGTTATATCCTTGAAAAAGTACATCAACACTTTCTCTTTTGCTTCCCAGTTCGGAATAAGCCTTAATTGATAGCGCAGCAAACAGGGAGACAAACGCAAGAGCCCCATCCTGAACCGTCTCCGTCCAAAAAAATACTTGATGAGTTCCAGGAAGGTGTCCTTCCGCGTAAGCGTTCCGTCCAGGTCAAAAAGCGCCAATTTCCTCTCTTTCTCCTTCTCCATTTTCAATCAGAGATTTGTACGTTTGAATAGGGACTCCGGTATGGCTTTAATGAGGAACATGATCCAACGCCAGATGGACTTAACATAAACAACATCCTTCTTTCTTACCACGGCCGTATATATTTTTTCAGCTACGGTCCCGGTAGAAGCAGTCAGTCGTTTGGGCAGGGGCAAATGCTGTGTCATCTTGGTATAAACAAATCCGGGTTTTATCGTAATTACCTGTACCCCGCTTTTGTAAAGTTGATTGCGTAAACCGGACAAGTAAGCGCTGAACGCTGCCTTTGTACTTCCGTAAATAAAATTACTGCCCCTGCCCCGGTCTCCGGCTACCGAACTCACTCCTACGATGCACCCCGCCCCTCTTTGCTTAAAAAGGAGTGCAAAATGATTCAGTATAGACACAGCCCCTGCATAGTTGACCTCCATCATATTTTGTGCCTCGGCCCAATTACGTTCAGCATCCGCCTGCTCACACATATAACCTGCAGTGTAAACCACAACATCCGGAAGCACGGGAAGCGCACCGGGGAAAGCAGCATGAGCCTTGTAGGCAGTAGCATCAAAAAGGTGAGCCGTTACTTCTGTACCAAAACGAGTAGTTAAATCCCTGTGTAACCGGTCCATTTGTTCCTTATTTCTCCCGGCAAGTTGAACATTATAACCGGCTTGGGCAAATCGTCGCGCTATGGCCTTTGCTATATCTGATCCGGACCCCAGAATAAGAATGGTCTGCATATAAAAAATTTATTTGGTAATCCCGAGCCGATCGGATTGCATAGACCTGAATCTATACTCGGGGTTATACTTCTTAACCAATTCATAAAAACGCCCTGCCCCCGGGTAGCTGTTCCAAAAAACTTCCGGTTTCATTCTTGCATCCTTTGTAAGATACAGCCTGCCACCATAATCCAAAACAACACGATCCAACTCATCAAGGAAAGGGAAAAGCGCTTGCCGAACGGGAAAATCCAACGCCAGCGTACAGCCTTCCATCGGGAAACTGATCAAGCCCTTTTGTTTTCCAAAAACTTTAAAAACAGCCAAAAAAGAGCCCATTCCCTTCTTGTTAATCCGGTTCAAAATATCAGTCATACCCTCTCTGCTGCTTTCCATCGGAAGCACAAACTGATACTGAAGGAAGCCCCTGCGTCCATATCCTTTATTCCATTCCAGTATTTTATCCAAGGGGTAAAAGAAAGGGTCGTAAGGTATAACCTGATTGGAATATTTCTTAATAGCCTTTTGATAATATAAAGAATTAAAACCCTTTATGGTATATTTATTTAGTACAAAGGAAGGGAGATTCACGGGAAAAGTAAAAAGCGTATCCGAATGCGGTTTAAGAAGATTCTTTTTCTGTCTTGCAGACAATTCGCCTGGCCTGGCATGTTCTCCCGCCATTAAAATACTTCGTCCGAAATGTTTCCCTCCTTTCAGGCAATCTATCCACGACATCGTATAGGTATGATCCTTATATTCCTCAAAAAGTTCCAATAATTCCGATAAATTAGTTGCTTTTACCTGAACTTGCTTTATATAAGAAGTCTCAATTTTTTTTAGGGAGAACTTCGCGCTGAGGACGAATCCGGTCAGGCCCATCCCACCCCTTGTTGCTTCAAACAATTCGCTGTTTTTCTGAGGAGAACAGGTTACGATCTCACCGGTATATAACATAACCTCCATTTCCAACAGATGATCACAGAAAGAACCATCTACATGGTGATTTTTCCCATGTACATCGGATGCAATTGCCCCTCCTATGGTAATAAACCTGGTTCCCGGCGTAACCGGCAGAAACCAGCCCGCAGGAACGATAATATCTAAGATATCTTTCAACAACACCCCTGACTCACATTCAAAAATTCCCTTTGTCCTGTCAAAAGATAAAATATAATCAAATCGGAGACTGGAAAGGACATTGCTGCCAAGCGAAGCATCCCCATAACAACGCCCATTCCCCCGGGGTATGACAGGCAAATTCTTGTTCTGCAATAAAGTCCTAATGGCTGCCGAAGATGAAAATGAGTATTCCTCTGAATCTATTTCCGGATAATTCCCCCAGTTTGAGAGTCGCTTCATCTTGTCGCTTTTTTTACGATTAATTTAAAAGGTTAACAAATGAAAATATCATTCAGGCGTCAAGTGAAAATTCTTAAAATAAATCAGGAAATAAAAACTCAATACCCATAAGGCCAGGCAAATCTGTATAAACCGATCTTCATAAAAAACCCGAATGGGAGAGCGTGTAGTTTTATTCACGTAAATCAGTTGCAGATATCTCATCAGTCCGGCACCCACAAAAACAGAGGTATAGTAAAGACGATGGGTATCCAGCCGTAAATTTGCCTCGGGAGACAGCGTGTACATGAGATAGGTCATAATGATAATGGCTGAAGTAACCCCGATTCCCACATTGAGAAACTCGGCATTATATCCCGAAAGAGATTGGCGCATGCTCGCCCCCGATTCTTCTTTTATCAATAAGTCATCCCGGCGTTTTCCCAGCGTCAGGAACAAGGACAACAAAAAAACGATCACCATCAACCACTGGGAAATGTCAACCCTCCCTAATATTCCACCTCCCTTTACTCTTAAAATAAATCCGGTAGATATAATCAGGATATCCAGGATAGAAACATTTTTAAGCCCGAAAGAATAGCAGACGTTCAACAATAAATAAGCCGTCAGAATAATCAAAAAGCGAAATCCACAATACCAGCCAATCAATAATCCGGAAGTGAGACACGCAGCCATTAAAACAAGTGCAACAGGCATGGAAATCCTGCCTGCAGCCATGGGCCGATAGCGTTTTACCGGGTGAAGACGGTCTTTTTCCAGGTCTTTATAATCATTCAAAATATAAATACCGCTGGCCACCAGACAAAAAGCAGCAACCCCTAAAGTCACCTCCCATACCTTTGCCCAAACAAACAATTCCCCGGCAAAGAAAAGCGGGATGTACAAAAACAGGTTCTTTACCCAGTGCGCCACCCTCAGAGTCATTACCAGGTCCTTCGCATGAGATAAAACCCCTACGGAAGACGTATAATGCGGCGATGCCGTGTTTACATCTTTTTCCATAACCTTTCCTCCCCATTATATTGTTTGATCACCCGTGCAGGATTACCCGCAACCACACTATAATCCGGCACAGATTTAGTCACCACGCTTCCCCCGGCTACTACCACATGTTTCCCTATTTCCACTCCTGCGGTAATCACCGCGTTAGCACCTATCCAACTCTCTGCCCCTATCTTAATTTTGGCTGCAGAACAGGGTTGTTCTTTTATGGGAATGCTCACGTCCTCATAACCATGATTCAATCCCGAAACCACCACGTGCTGCGCAAAAATAACATGGGCGCCAATTTCAACGGGGCCGATGATCACATTACTAAGACCAATAAAACTATGGTCTCCGATTGAGATATCTCCCATTCCATTGTTGAGCACGGAAAAATCTTCAATGACAACACCCTGCCCCACAATAAATTTATTAAAAGGCAGAACATCCTTCCGCACGGAGGAACGAATAACCGTTCTTTTTCCTCTCTTGTGATAGAAAGGATTGATAAAGCGCCTCACCCACCATCGGGGACGTGATTCTCCCCGTGGCATCAGCAGCCAAAGCGCCTTCTCTTTTGCTGATGGATTGCTTTTTATTTTAGTAACTAAGCTCATGCTGCAATTCCATTGTATTTTCTATAGCCCCGTATATATTATTCAAAATATTTTCCCAACTGTGGCTCCTGGCTACGGCTATCCGCTCTGTCCGTCCATCATCCCCCTCCGTTAAGGCTTCTTCTATCAGGCCGATGTAATCTCCCCCCGCTTCCGCCATCAGTACCTGTCCTTCAAAAGGCTGCATCCCGATGGTTCGGGTAGCTACCACGGGTTTACCCATAGCCAGGTATTCATCAATTTTAAGGGGATAGTTGCCAATGGTAATATCATTAATCACCTGCAGATTCAGGCACACGTCCATCGCCTGAATATAGGCCGGTATTTCATTGATGTCTTTTCTCCCGCAAAACACCACATTCCTCATTTGATGCAACACGCTGCCCCTGAAAGCATCATCCTCCGGCCCAACCAGCGCTAAAGTCCATTCCGGCTTAGCAGATGCAATCCGGATAAAGGCATCCAGATCAAGACGTGCTGAAGTAAGGCTGCCCACATAGCCAATAACCGGCCTTGGGATGTTTTTAAATTCTTTCGGAACCTCGTACGCTTTCTCCGCATCAAACAAATCAATATCAATTCCTGATCCTACATTGTAAATATTCTCATTATAGGGCTTTAGCAGGCTCATCAGGTGGTTTGAATGGGTAACAATCAGATCAGATTTTTGAGCCAGCAGAGGTTCCAGTTCCCGGCCATGCTTCTGCCAGTAGTCCACGCCCAGGATGTAGTCCCTGTCGTAATATAAATAAACCGCCGGCTGCAGCAGTTCCTTCAAATAAAAGCCCCTGAAAAGGTCCTTATCATTAATCAGGATATAATCGGAAAATCCCAATTGCGCTAAAGCCTCCTGAATAGAAGAAGCTAACCGTCTGTTATTCATGTAATTAAACCATGAAAAAATCCGGGTATTGGGAATCCAGTTTACCGATTCCAGCACTTTAGAGGGGTAAAAATTCCATAAATTGGGGGATAACGGCACCAGCCCTTCTTCCTTACCCCTGATGACCTTAAGACTCTTTTGTAAATCCGGGTCTCCCTTGCGGGTTATCAATGTTTTCCTGTCCAACGGGGGATTGACATATAAAACCCGGTTCTGTTTGGCCAATTCCCTCGCCACATATTTAGAGGTACTGCTAAGAGGCGTATTCCAAGGGTTCAGACTAATAATAACAAAGTCCCTATTTCTCATATCCAGGCGTTATTTCTTCAAAATTAAGAAGGCCCGGACAATGAAAGGGAGAAGATTCCGCCAAAGAGAGAATATGATTAGTAAACGCAAACTTACAAAGAAGAAGATAGTCAGGAAAGTAGCTTCTGGCGGAGCAGGAATTCAATTTTTCGGTTCACATCCAACAATTTGGTCGTCATTTCTTTTTGCTCTTTGAGGGAAAAGTACAGGTCGCCGGCCTTGTTAATGTTCTCAATCATATTTTTTTCATCCCAGGGCTTGGAAAAATAGCGATATACATGACCTTTGTTGATGGCATCGATCACCGCCTGCATATCAGAATAACCGGTTAACAGGATCCGGATGGGCTCGGGGTGAACCTCCAGGATGCTTTCAAAAAACTCAATTCCCGTCATTTCAGGCATGCGCTGATCAGAAATAATAACCTGAATCTCATTTTCCTCCAGAATCTGTCGCGCCTCTTCCAGGTAAGAGGTGGTGAAAACTTTATACAATCTTCGAAAACTCGCTTTAAAGGCCGCGAGATTATTCACCTCATCGTCAATGTAAAGGACCTTTATTCTTTCTTCTATACACATAGTAAACGGGGTAAAATTAGTATATATATGTAAAGTTATAGTAAATTGCGGAGTTTTTGAAAGATAGAAACATTTTTTTATCGCAAGAATGATACCTAACTTTACTAATAAATGGCTTTTTTGGTAAAAGTAGGCATTTAGGCCACTAAAAGACAAGAATAGTTAGTAAACGTATGGTAAAAAACGGAAAACTTACTCATGGAACTCAAAAATTTACTCCAATCAACAGAAAAAAAATCATTCGATAAAAATGCAGTCGGCCTCCAAATCCATCCTGCTTTTTTCAGGGTCCAGAACAGCAGGGACACAAGCGCGCTTACGAAACTGCTTACAGAAAATCCCGGAATCCAGATCACGGACACCCTTGACAGCCAATTAAAAGAATTAGTGAAAACCCGAAATCCCTCCTCCGGCCTCAGGAAAGAGGCCTTGGAGGAACGGATACATGCCCATCTGGGCGCCTGTCCTAAATGGGCTTATGGCGTATGGGTTTATTATCCCTGGAGTGGAAAATTGGTACACCTTTTGGACGAAGAAGAATTTTTAGAATTGAGAACCAATCGAAATCTGTACAAAATTACGCCTGAGGAAAGGGCGTTGCTGGCGACAAAAAAGGTTGGGGTGATCGGGCTTTCCGTTGGGCAGTCCGTAGCGCTGACGCTGGCCATGGAACGCACTTTTGGGGAGTTGCGGATAGCAGATTTTGACACCCTGGAACTCACCAACATCAACAGGATCAGAACAGGAGTACATAACCTGGGACTCCCAAAGACCACCATTGTAGCCCGGGAAATCGCCGAAATAGATCCTTTTTTGAAAGTGACTTGCTATAACGAAGGAATAACAGCAGATAATATAGATGATTTTTTACATAAAAATGACAGTTTAGACGTTTTGATTGATGAATGCGACAGCCTGGATATTAAGATCCTATGCCGGCAAAAAGCAAGGGCTTCGGGAATTCCGGTTCTAATGGATACCAGCGACCGGGGAATGATTGATATCGAACGGTTTGATCTGGAGAAAGATCGGCCCCTATTGCATGGACTCGTAGAGGAGGCGCTCCCAAAAAGCATATTTCAGGATCCGGGTCAGCGAATGCAACTGTCGCTGCAGATTGCAGGAGGAGACCAAATTTCAGAACAGATGAAAAACTCTCTGCCAGAAATAGGAAAAAGCATTTCTACCTGGCCACAACTGGCCTCTGCTGTTATGCTGGGAGGAGCTGCAACAGCCGAATTAACACGAAAAGTTCTTTTAAACGAAAAAGTGCCATCAGGCAGGTTTTACTTAGACACGGAGGAGATAGTAAAATAGTGATTAGGGTAAATTTTTCACACAAAGAGCCGCTCCAAATGAATATTAAGAGTAACATTCAGTTCATAAATTCGTATATTGATTGACAGAAGGTAATAAGGTTATGTCCTTTTGGCAAGTCATGGTTACTAATGTTAAATACCGCCAGCTGAAAAACCTTAAAAAAGCATACATACTAACTAATAGCCCAAAAATCTTAGTAATAAACACCAATATCCCTAAAAATCTTCTTCGATATGACTATAAATTATAACAATCTTTACACCCATTTTTTCCTAATTAACGAAAACAGGTATCCTTTTGTTAAAGAGAAATACAGAAATAAAATAGAAAGGTATATTACCGATATAATATACGATACAGACAGTAAACTATATGAAAAATATGCCAATCCTGAAGATGTTCGTTCTCTCGTATCCCGGGATCCAAAAATTTCTAAGGCAAAATTAACGTTCAGGGTTATCGGTAGTATCAAACGATTTATCAAGTTAGGCAGACTTATTCCTGGCAATTTCTCATGGCAGCAACCAGGTTCTGCATTCTCCGTATCCAAGTTCAATATGGACAGAGTATGTAAGTCCATTTTAACCCAACCACTACATCCTAAAAAGTTGACCTTCAAAAAAGAATTTGAAAAGTGTACCCATTTTTACCAGCAAACCCTGAAATGGGAAATAAGATAATTATATACATTGACAAGCTGATTGTTAGCTTATCACTAGTAAATAGTTTATAATTTATGGAAGTAACAATAAATGTATGTAGAGCGGACCTAAATCCTGAGGAATGCCAACGCTATATCGAAGGTCATCAGAAAGTGCTTGCAGCTTACGGTGTTAGCCAGGTAACTTCGGCAGATCTAAGATGGGCAAAAGAACCTTATACTTATCTTGTTAATATAGATTCTATCGAAACGGGTGAGATTCTGGGAGGGGCGAGAGTACAACTTGCTAACGGGACCCTACCTTTGCCTATAGAAACGGCTATTAACAACCTTGATCCGCGAATCTATGACATGGTTAGAGAAAAAGCAAAAAAAAGAACAGCAGAATATTGTGGCTTATGGAATTCCAGAAAAGTTGCTGGATATGGTATCGGAAGTATAATTCTTGGTAGAGTTGGTTCCGCAATCCTTGATCAGCTAAATTTGGGTTCTATATTTGCATTTGGCTCTCCTGCCACACTACCCTTATGCAAAAGAGTAGGCTACAAAGTTATTACTTCTTTAGGTAACAATGGAACATTCTACTATCCAAAGGAAGACCTTTTGGCAACCGCACTTATCATAGACGACCCATTAGAACTTAAATCTGCAAGACCTGGAGAACGCACCGCCATTTTTGATTTAAGAAAAAAACCTATTCAAACGACCGTTGCCAATGGACCAAAAGGCGAAATAAAGATCGAATACAATCTACTCATTGAGGAAAGTTCCCTCTATAAGACTTTAGAAAAATGCAGTTAATTAACCTTCTTTTCAGGTATGAAGCAGCATATCTTTTAAGGTTTTCTGTTTCTCTATGCTTTATATTATGTCCAATTTTATCTGCTGGTCAAACAAGAGACACCCTGGTTTTAAGGAATAAGAAAACCACTTTTATTAACTATAACCATATACTATTTTTTGAGGATAAAACTAACCAAAAAGACATTCAGCAAGTTCGTACTGAACACTTTTTCACTAACAAAAACAGAGTTCCTAATTTTGGCTTTTCTAATTACACGTATTGGATCGAACTATCCCTGTTAAATAAGACCCAAAGCTCACATTATTTACTTAGAATTTCTAATCCAAACCTGGATTCAGTAACCTTATTCTATATTAACCGATCAGGCCAAACGGACTATAATATTTCAGGAACGGAGGTGAATTATGAAGAAAGAAACTATAAAACGAGGGATCTCCTTTTTGATTTGTACATACCAACGGATTCTGCCGAAACTATTTTCCTTAAAATAAGATCTAAGAGTCAATTAATTATTCCAATTTCTGTAGGCCCTTCAAAATATATCGCTTATGATATATATCGCGATAGCAATATCTTGAGTCTTTTCTTCGGGTTGCTAATAATTATGATTATATATAATTTATTCTTGTATATTTCTACATTAGACAAGAATTATATTCTTTATGTAATTTACCTTATTACCATCGGGTTTACCCAAATTTGTTTACAAGGGATCGGTTACCAGTTTATTTGGCATAATTCACCCTTTCTCACCAATCAAAGTATTCTCTGGAGCGGAGTCCTTTCGGGCATATTTACGGGAATCTTTTCTAAATTTTTCTTAAGTCTTTCACAAAATCTACCTTTTTTTAATAAATTAATTAACATATTAATTCTTTTAGATGTTATAGCTTTTATCCTATCCCTGTTATCCTTATATTATTATTCTTATCAAATAGTTAACTTTGTCGCCTCAGTAGGATGCTTAATCATTTTAATGGCGGCTCTTAAGTTGGTTTTTCGAGGAAACAGACCTGCCATATTTTTCTTTCTGGCGTATTCCTTTTTCTTACTTTCAGTCATTTTATACGTCGTCTGGACTTATGGCTATCTCGGCTACAATTTCTTTACCAGTAACCTTTTACTTATTGGCACTACCATAGAAATAGCTCTTCTTTCTTTTGCCCTTGCAGACAAGATCAACGAATACAGGCGGGAAAAGGACCGGGCTCACCTGGCGGTTTTACAAGCCGTTCGCGAAAAGGAAGAATATGTACGGCAGGAAAACGTGGTACTCGAAGCAAAGGTACAGCAGCGTACAGTGGATCTGGAGCGCTCAAACACCCGATTACAAAAAAGCAACACAGAATTAAATACGGCGCTAACCAACCTGAAAAAAGCAGAAACTCAACTGGTGCACGCTGAAAAGATGGCCTCCCTGGGACAGTTGACCGCAGGTATCGCCCATGAGATTAATAACCCAATTAATTTTGTAAAATCTAATGTTCAGCCTTTAAAAAGAGACCTGGATGATCTTTCGGCACTGATCTCAAAATATCAGCAAATCAACAAAGATAACCTGGAAGAAAAACTTCAGGAAATAAGGCACTTTATAGCAGAAATAGACCTTGACATTCTGGAAGAAGAAATACCCAGCCTGATAGCGGGAATCGAGGAAGGAGCAGACCGAACCATTGAAATTGTAAAAGGATTACGTGAATTTAGCCGCTCTGATGAAAATGTCATAAAGAAGACAGATGTTCATATTGGTATTGAATCCACCCTTCGGCTATTAAAACGGATCATCCCCAACAACATTGTCGTTAAGAAAGAATATGGGGAGCTCCCACTAATTGAGGGCTACCCCGGCCAGCTCAACCAGGTGTTTGTTAATCTGTTAACCAACGCCGCACAGGCTATGGAAGAAACCTCCAACGAGGAAAATCAATATATTACCATCAAAACAATAAGTGAAAATGAACATGTGGCTATTCACATTTCAGATACCGGCCCCGGCATACCTGAAGAGGTAAAAAGTAAGATATTTGACCCGTTTTTCACGACCAAAGATGTAGGAAAGGGAACCGGGCTTGGTCTTTCTATCGTATATAGCATTGTAGAAAGGCACGGCGGCAGTATAAAAGTTGTTTCTGAAAAAGAAAAAGGCACCGAATTCATCATCACACTGCCCATTAAGCAGCCCTTCCCGGAGGAATCTGAAGGTTAGTGGATATTTCTATTTCTATATTATTTTATATATTAGCTTAAATTCTGAAAATGAAAAAAATCCGGATATTATATATTGATGATGAACGCCATAACCTCAGCGCTTTCAGAGCTGCATTCAGGCAAAAATATGAAATATTTATCGCCACAGGTACACTGGAAGCGCGCAAGATTCTCGAAAGCACCGATATCCACATTATTATAGCTGATCAACGCATGCCGGGAACTACGGGAATCGAGTTCTTTGATTTAATAAAAGAATCCTATCCGGATCCTATCCGAATCCTGATTACTGCATACACCGAGGTAGATGCCCTGGTGGATGCCATCAACAAAGGCCAGATATACCGGTTTATCCGAAAGCCATGGGACTACTTCGACCTTCAGAATACCATTTCTAATGCTTTTGAAATTTACATAACCAAGAAGGAACTGGATAACAAGATAAGGGAGCTGAGTAAAGGACAGAATGAATTAAACCGCTTTATCACCACCCTATCCAGAGACCTGCGCGCCCCCATACTATCCGCTCTGGGTCTCGTCAATTTATCGAAATTGGATGAATCTCCCGATGACCTTCAAAAACACCTTGCCCTCATTGAAGAAAAACTCTCGTGCATGGACGGATTTATACAAAAAATTGTGGCATATCATAAAAATGCCAGTGTTTATCCCAATTATGAAGAAATCACTTTTCGCACCCTCCTGGAAGACTGCATCAACTCGTTCAATGGGGAGACATACAACACAATCTTTCAGGTAGATGTAGAACAGGAAAGTCCTTTTTATGGCGATCAGTACCGCATCAGCATCGTGTTAAAAAATTTGATTTCCAACGGTATCAAATTCAGGAATCCGGAACTAAGTAACCCCTTGGTAAAGCTCCTGGTAAAGGTAAGCGAACAAGAGGCCGTTATTCATGTAGAGGATAACGGAATAGGGATCAAAGACAACCACGTAAGCAGGATATTCAGTTTATTTTACTTTCCCGAAGGCTCAAAAGGGTCGTCTGGCAGGGGCGTCGGCTTATATATCGCCAAAGAAGCACTGACCAGAATGGAGGGACACATCTCCGTATCTTCTACCTTTCAAAAAGGGACTATATTCACGGTAACTATACCCAATCACAACTTTGGATAATCCGGCAGGAAACTAATACTTCCAGAGGTTTTGCTCATAATTGAAGATATCATTATGAATCTTGCGGCCTTCCAATAACCTTTTTACTCCATCTTCGGTAGTATTTCCGGGGATCATCTCTTTAATGCTACGGCCGAAAGGATTGTCCTCTTTAATGATATGAGCGGAAAAATAGCGCATTTCAAAAAGGTCTTCCCAACTCAAACGCTGATAATAATTTCGGGGATTGTACACATCATACTTAGCCAGGATAGGCCGAAGATCAGGATAATACAACCAAAACATGGGAGCATATGCCCGAACACTTCCATCATCATTATATATCGTCTTTTCAGGAGCTATCCCTATAATACGACTATAGAGAGTAGAAGTTTGTTTATCAAAGACCCAGTCTTCCTTCAGTCGGTAATGGATAACGGACTTGGGATCAAAATCATTGTAAATAGTGGTATCGGATTCCAACCCGGTCACGGGATTGGTTACCCGGATAACCTGCGGTTTCCCCTGCACAATTTGCCGCACATCCTGAACCGACAAAGGGGTGGTAAACCGGTCATCTATGGGATTAAATGCGGTCACCTCTCCTCTTAATACTGCGTTGATCAGGATATTGATAAAAGTAAGGCTGTTTCCCTTTTCATCATAACCTGGATAGGTAAAAGAAAGGTTCATTTTCTGCCGGGTATCAATTTCTTCCCACACCCGCTTTCCCCAGGTTGCATCCGCCGGCCGTATGTATTGATAGGCAAGCGGTTTCCGGATGCTGTTTGTATCTCTCAATACCGCATAATCATTCCTGAGAGAGGGCTTGACGGAATCAATGCCAAATATATTATCCGGACGAAGAGAGACCTTTTCTGCAGCGCCGGTCGTATCCTCATTGGGCGCAACGCCTTGTGCTACAGCTCCCTGACCCACCACGACAGTAAGCAGCAGCAATCCTGTTATTTTTGTCCAAACTGCCCTTTTCATAATCATGCTATTTAAATAAAGCCCTTTTTCAAAGGTAGTTAATATAATTTAAACGTCATACCGGGCAGGTTTCTTGTGGTACCATCCGGCGCCTTGGCCCTGATATCGTCAAAAAACACACGGGTCCCGGGTTTACAACGGTTCATAAGGCTTTTCATTTCGGCGGTAAACAGTGCAGAATTTGATTGCACTTCTACATAATCGTTAAAACCTGTTCCCGCAAAACCCATTGTAAAGTGAGTAATGGGAAATTTAATGTCGAAATAAAAGTTTTCCAACTTAGCGGCAACGCCCTGCTGCACTCTGAATACGGCTGCCCGCATTCTCCCTCCTTTTTCTCCTCCTATCTCAGCCACGGGATCCGGCACCCGCATTACCCTGAATTTCATAGCTCCCATGTTCTTGGTAGCCCCTTCAATTTTTGCAGAAACATTTACAGTCGCATTACCCACCGTAGTTACTTTCGCCATGTATTCTCCTACCCCCGTCTTGCGAAGAGAGCCCTGAGAAATGGAGGCTGAAAGGCTTTCAGAAGGTACTCCCGCAGCGGCAATACTGATGGGGTTTTCCAGCCCGATAAACAATACATTCATTTTAGTAGCAGATACGGACAGGGAGGAAGCTCCCACCATGTAGGACCCTGAAGTAGTAAACGACTGCAGTTGACCGGTTTTGTCCTTCATATTTACAGAAACCTTATAATTATGTTCTCCTACACCAGACGCGATAGTGGTAAAAGTCCCTACCCCATCTTTAACCGGAATTGATTTCCCATTTACCATTATGGTAGGGTTTACTGTGGAACTGTAGGCGCCCAGCATGATTTTGGCTTCGTATTTTTGACCATTCATCACGTAGCCCGAGTTAGCAGAAACAAGTGGCGTATAGGTATCCAGCGTAAATTGTTGTGCATTGACCTGCCCATAGAGATAGTCCACTACCTGGGCTTCTGAATTTTTGATGTCATTCTGAAATTTACTCAATATAGTAATAGCAGCAATAGAGGGTACTTCTTCAAAGTTGACCTGCGACCAGGATTTTTTGTTTTTCTTTTTGTCCCTGCCTGTCTTGGGCATTTCAATTCGCAGGGGAAGAATCTTCGCTTCCTGCTCCCGGCTATCCTCAGGGAAATAGGTCAGGAATCTGTTTCGCAAATCTTCCAGACCTTTTTTTAGCTTGGGACCATTTCCCCAATTCAGCATCACCCGGGAGGCTGCATCCAAATCATCCTGCCGCTTGATGTCACCTTCTTCTGTCAGCCCGCCACTTTCTACAATAATTTTGCTTTTAAGGCTGTCAATCCGGGCATTCATCATTTCGGACATTTGTTTTACCTCTTCTGCTTTCTCTTTCAAGGGACCCACCTTTTTGGGATCCTGCTGCATTTGTTTTTCAAACTGGTCAAAAATGATAGCATTTTTTTCATCGATAGACTGGTTAGAGTGATGAATGCTCTCATTTACCGTTTTAAAGGCATTGAGTATCTCGGCAGACACATTCAGAGCCAACATTGCAGTAAGAACAATGTATAGCAGGTTTATCATCTTCTGACGAGGCGCTCTTGGCAAAGAAAGGGACATAAATATTTCTCTTTAAATATCTTATTCTAATCAACTAAATGAAGACTGCCTCATTTACGGCTCATGGCAGACAGCATGTTGCCATAAATCGCATTTAAGCTTTCCAGATTTTGAGCAAGAAGTGCAATCTGCTCCTGGGTTTTCTGTGAATCTTCCACACTTCCCGCCATTGCATCAGATGCCTGAGTCATGTTTTGATAGAAATTATTCATGGCTTTCAGGTGGTTATTGGTATCTTTCAATTCCAATTCATAAATGGTATTCAGGGAGCCCAGGTTTTGTGTCATCTTTTGCAATTGGTTGTGAAACTCTTCACTACTTCCGGCTATCTCATTAAGACCGTCCAGGGACCTGGCAGAACGGGCATAAGCCTGTGTCATCTCGCCCAGTACCTTAGTAGCCTCGTCGGTCTGGCTGGCAAACTCATTGGTGATAGCCACCGTACCTGACAAGTCACTTATTTGTGTAACGGTTTGATCCAGGCGTTGAAAATTCTCACTCAACTTTCTGAGGTTAGCGGGGGTAATATCAGCCTGCTCCAGCATCTGATCCATTCCGGCAAGCGGAGAAGCGGTCTGTACGCCATTACCGGTAGCCACACTTCTTTGCTGATATTGTCCGGTTATTTTCTTTTCCTCTTCCGGGGTCAGATTCAGATAAGGATAGAATTTCTCCCAATGATATTCTTCATCCGGGGGTTGAAAAGCCATGAGTAAAAACACACAGGTTTCGGTGATCATTCCTATGGTAAGAGCGCTTCCCCAGCCGCCTCCCCAATGTTCGATTTTGGCTAACGCCCCAAAGATCACAATTGCAGCGCCGACACTGAATATCACATTCAGTACTCCTCTGGCTTTTCTAGATTTTAATCCTCTTGCCATAATTAATCCTTTGTTTCTGGTTTTAGTTGTTTTTTAATTATTTAAAGTCGTCCTTTGAGCGGCCTAAGAAGGAAATAACGCAGCGAAACCCGATATAGGGTTTAGAAGTATCCTGGTATTCATAGGTACGGGCGCTAACCTGAAGATACCAACCGACATCTTTCCAGGAGCCACCGCGCACTACTTTTCTCTTCATTTTTTTAGGAGCATCTTTAGGGGCATTTACCTGGATATCCGGATTGAGATCCATCGCAAAAGAATATCCATTCTCATAATAAGCAGAAGAGGTCCATTCTGCTACATTTCCCGCCATATTATACAAGCCATACTCGTTGGGCCAATAGGCATCCGCACGAACCGGATATACCCCGCCATCCTCCGCATAATCGCCTCTGCCTGGCTTAAAGTTTGCCAAAAAACATCCCTTCTTGTTCCTGATATAAGGTCCTCCCCAGGGATAGGGAGATTCATTTCGTCCACCCCGGGCTGCATATTCCCACTCAGCCTCGGTAGGCAGCCGGAAAATACCTTCTGTAAATTTTCCCTGCGACTGGCGATAGGTACTCCATAATTGGGTACGCCAGCGACAAAAAGCAGTTGCCTGCTCCCAGTCCACCCCTACAACCGGATAATTATCAAAAGCCGGGTGCCAGAAGTACATTTTAGCCATGGGGTCGTTATAAGAATAGGAAAAATCTCTGATCCAACTCAGGGTATCTGGATAAATCGGGGTGTCATCTTTTTCTATAAAAGCAGAACGGGGGCTTTTCCCTCTGTCCTCAGCAGCTGCTTTCAGATCATACCATTCGGAATGATAAACCAGTTTCCGTACATCTATGTCTTTACGTCCCCATATCCGGTCTTCAGGGGTATAAATCATAGCATTCAACTTTTCCTGGGTAGCCGGATCTTTGTAGTCAATCTTCTGGCTCCAGTCCACGCGGTCTTCTCCATTTTCATTTTTTACCTGACCTAACAAGGTGTGAGCTATGGAATCTCTAACCCAATTAACAAACTGCCGGTATTCATTATTCGTAATTTCAGTGGCATCCATATAAAAGCCCTGAACGGTAACTGCCTTATTACGGGCTGTAAACAGATAGTCTAAATCCTCATCACTACTTCCCATGTGAAAAAAACCAGACGGTACATAGACCATCCCATGTGGTTCCGGCGGCTGATATTTGGGCCGGTCGGGAACACCCGTCAATTGCCCCTGATAGGCATTGCCGTGTCCACAGCCAGCGAGCCCGCCTCCAGCCAATAGCAAAGCAATGAGCTGAGGTAAATAGCGTTTCATGTACAATATTTTCATGGCATTATTAAGCAGCAAATGTATAGATTATTATTATATAACGGTACAGTTCCTTAAAAACTTTATACACAACCCCATAATACCGCCTAATAAAAACGAGGTTTCAGGGAAATTATTGTACCTAACAGCAAATAAATAGTCAATTAGTCATTGGTCAATTAGTCATTAGTCGTTGCCAGCTTTTTCGACTTCGCTGCGAATTTCAAACTGCAAACCGCCAATTGCAAACAGCCATCTGCCTTCATGCTTTTAACCTCGCACTTCGTGTTTTTTTCTTATGATCTCCATTCAGGAACAGTTCCAGCGCAGAAACCATAGAAGGAGCGTTGGGCATAGGCGCCTTGAGGTCCAGCCGGAGACCGAGTTCTTCTACCGTTTTTGAGGTGGTTTTTCCAAAGGCTGCAATAGCGGTACTTTCCTGGTTATAGCCGGGCAGGTTTTCTAATAAGGATTTCACCCCGGAAGGACTAAAGAAAACAATCATATCATAGCGATTGGCCAATACCTCTTTAACATCATTGCAAACGGTTTGGTAAATAATGGCCTTTTTAAAGTCACACTTATTTTTCTTAAGCCATTGTGGAATATCATCTTTACTTTGCTCAGAGCAAGGTACTAAAAACTTTTCAGTAGCCTTGTATCTATTCATCACATTAAATAAACCTGTCACCTTTCCATCAGCCGGGAAAAATACTTTTCGCTTGCGATACTGAATAAATTTCTGGAGGTAAAGAGCCACCGTTTCCGTAACGCAGAAGTATTTCATATCCGGCGATACCTTGATTTTCATTTCATTACAAATACGAAAGAAATGATCAATGGCATGGCGGCTTGTAAAAATAACCGCGGTTCGACCAGAGATATCAACACGTTGCTTACGGAAATCACTTGCCTTCAGCCCCTCTACCCGGATGAAAGGGAAAAAATCCACCTGGATAGCATATTTTTCTGCCAGATCAAAATAAGGGGAACGGCCATTGGCAGGCTCGGGTTGAGAAATCAGTATGGAACGAATTTGTGTGTCCTTTGCTATTTGTGGTTTTGCGTTGATTGTATTCATTATACTTCCAGTTGGTTCTCAATTCTACAACACTTAGGATGCGCCATTTAACCATATAAGCGTTAGCTTGCCTATAATAAGGATAGGGGCTATTTCAAAGCCGCAAAGATACAGAAAAAAATGAAATTTACTAAAGGAGAATTGTGATTTTACCAGCGGAAATACTCTGATATACCGATATGCTACCAATAATATGATTCCAACTATCGAAATATCCAAAGCAAGAGCCGACAATCCCGGTGTACTAAATGCAATCAGCAAAGCAAAGGGTAACAGGATAACACCCAGTACCTTATTAATCAAAAAAAGTGTAAATACATAATGATCCATTAAATCACTAAGTCCAAAAAGCCACCCACATAACCGCAACAATAAAAACTTGACCAAATAAACAATAATAAACAGGAAAACGAACACACCCAGGAGATATAGAGGGTACTCCATCCTGAGGTAACCCGTATGCAATAACACCAGATAAAGATAAAGACCAAGCGATATGGTGAAAAACAAATTCAGCGCAAAAGCCGGAAAAGGGGTTTGATAGAGTTGCTCTCTAAGTTGGCGGTTGCTCAGCGTAGGAGAAAAAAAAGCCCTGAAAAGGTCCTGAAAATATTTACGAAAGCCCAGACGAAGGAGGGCAAGGAGAGAAAAAACCCCTAATATCACATAAAACAAATTGGTTTTATCCCTGGTAAGTGCAACTTCTTCTACCGGCGGCATGAATTGTTCTACCGGTTGATCCGCCTTTTCAAATATTCTGTTATGGCTGATCAGGTATTGAACAAACTGCCGGCGACCATCAAATTGATGGTCAACAAAGGAAGGCTGCGGAACCGTATCTTTTTGATTTTTAATGATACTCCCCTGTATCCCTCCTCCGGCTCTCGTTTCCGAAGAGGTATCCAATACTGACACGCCATTGCGAGCAGAGCGAAGCAATCTCATCTTTCCCAGCCTCGCCTCCGGAGAAGAATCCAATCCTGTCTGCCTTCCCTGCAAATGAAAAGGCATTATAAATAGCGATAAAATAATTAGATAAAACAAGGTCTTCACCTGACTTTTCTATTTTTCACAAAAGTAGCAATTATATCCACGTTTAATCTGTCGTTTCAGATCATTCACTCCCGCTATTGTCTCTGTCTTTTTCCCCTTCAATGGCATGGAAGAGCGCCTCATTCAGATTTTCTACCGCCTCCATGACGAAGGGGTCATTTTCCTCTATTTCGATCGCCATCGCTCCATAATTTATAGCTTTCCCCAACTCTCCTGTTGCCGTAAAATAAGAACACATCCCCACAAGAAACATGATAAATTCCGGCATGGTAAACTGATGATCACGTTCGGGAAAAGCTTCATCCAGCGACAATTTTTCACCAAGCAGGGTCCAACCCTTCTTCAATTCCTCAGAATCTATTAACGCTTTGGCATGCAAAAATCTAAAGCGTAAATAATCCGGATACTTCTCCTCCATAATCTTTACAATATCCCCGGGAAAGACTTCATCCTTAGATACTCTTATAGCGAAAAGCAGGGTAAGAACAATCGGCGTATCTCCATATTGGTCCAGAAAATGATTCAGTTTTTCAATTTTTTCTTTTTTCTCTTCTTCCCGCGTGAGTATATCAAACATCAGCTCATGCAGCGGCTCTATGTCCGTTCCTTCCCCCAGCGAGAATTCGGAATGGTCTTCAATATCAATATCCATTTCGCGACATAAACTTCCTACACTCACCAACTCATCATCGGGATGTGATGCGACATAGAAGGAGGCTAAAAGCCGCAACCCCTGACGAAGAGTGGGTTGCTTTTTGCCGGCCGCGATATCCGCCAGGTCGCCGGGAGCAAAAGCAGAATCTTCTTCTTCGAGATCATCACCAGCTTCCCACTCAAGTTCATCACCAAAATCACTCTCGAAATTATCATCAAAACTTTGATCCGCTTCTTCATCTGCCTCCCCTTCAAAACCTGGATTCCCTTCATCGCTTAAAATAAAATTATAATTTCCCTTTCCTGCGGTACGATCCAGCGTTCCCAGAATCTTGTCTTGCTGAACTTTATCCTCAAAAGGACCGGAAACATACAGCGGATTGCCATCCTCTCCACCAAAGCCTATTTCCATAAACGGAATATGTTCATCATCTTCTTCAAGTACATATTGTGCTACTTCCCAAGCCTTATGGGGAGAAAAGCCATAATCTTCCGCATACTCCAAAGCACCGTAAATAATATTATGAACCAATTTATATTCACATTTTACCCCCTTTTTTTCCTGAATTTCACTAACCATATCTTCAAATTCATATTCTCCCATATTGAATAAATAACTGGCATCCTTTATCCCCAGGCATTGTAAATCCACAAGAAAAATAGCACATGTTCTATGACCATTTACATGCTTTCTTGCTACCAAGATGTCGGCCATGCCGCTTTCTTTCCATTCGTCTGTAATATAACACTCTGAAATCGGCAGCGCCCTGGCCCGGCTCTTAATGTAATTCTCGGGGCTGAGATTGATTCTGCTGTTATTACTCCCTTTTTTCTTTTTCTTCTTTTTTGCCATAAGACAAACAGTCTTTCTTAAATCATCCCTCTAATTTTACCAGCCAGTAGTTTTTCTTCCCTTTCTGTACCAACAGGTATCTGTTATGAATGAAGATAGAAGTTTTTACTACTTCATCAATTGCGCCGATTTTTTCCTTGTTTATACTGATGCTGTTTGCTTGTATGGCCTTTCTGGCCTGCCCTTTGGAGGATAAAATACCGGTATCGGTCAGGAAACTGACTATATCGGGTTCCTTTTCCAGATCAGAGCGGGAATAAAGCACCTGTGGAACCCCTTCCATCACCTGAAGCAGTTGCTTTTCATTTAACTCATGCAGCGTCTCTGTAGTGGCCTTCCCAAAGAGGATTTCAGAGGCTTTCACCGCAAATTCATATTCCGTGCTACCGTGGATGAAGGTTGTAACTTCTTCGGCAAGTTTCTTTTGTAATACCCGGAGATGAGGCGCCTGCTGATGTGCTGCAATAAGGGAGTCTATTTCATTTTCAGATAAAAAGGTAAATATCTTAATATACCTTTCTGCGTCTTCATCAGCGGTATTCAACCAAAACTGATAGAACTGGTAAGGGGAGGTTCTTTCAGGGTCCAGCCAGATGTTACCCCCCTCGGACTTGCCGAATTTGCCACCATCTGCCTTCGTGATCAACGGACAAGTAAATGCAAAAGCCGTTCCCCCGGCCTTCCGCCTGATCAGTTCAGCACCGGTTACAATATTACCCCATTGATCGGAGCCGCCCATCTGCAGTTTACAATTTTTTTCTGTAAAAAGATGATAGAAATCATACCCCTGGATGAGTTGGTAACTAAATTCAGTAAAAGAAATGCCATTCCCTCCCTGAAACCTCTTCTTTACAGAATCTTTGGCCATCATATAGTTCACCGTTATATGCTTGCCGGCATCGCGAATAAACTCCAGGAAACTAAACTGTTTAAACCAGTCATAGTTATTCACTACCTCCGCGGCATTGGATTTTGAGGAATCAAAATCGAGGTGCTTTTCCAGTTGTTTTCTAATCCCTTTCAGGTTATGTTGCAATTCTTCTTCATCAAGAAGTTTTCGCTCCTCTGCCTTGCCGGTGGGATCGCCAACCATACCGGTGGCGCCTCCCACTAACACAATCGGCTTATGACCGGCTTTTTGCAAATGAACCAATAGCAAAATGGGTACCAGGCTACCGATATGCAGAGAATCTGCAGTAGGGTCAAAACCGATATACCCGGAGGTCTTTTCTTTCTTCAATTGTTCTGCGGTGCCCGGCATGATATCTTGTATCATCCCGCGCCATTGCAATTCTGCTATCAGATCGCTCATTTCCTGAATAAATTTTTTGCGAAACTACGGATTTATCACTTCTTTCATCCTGAGGGCATATTTTCCCATTAGGTCAAATTCAAGATTAACCGAATCGCCCTCCTTAAGTAATTGCAGGGTTGTATGTTCCAGCGTGTAGGGAATAGCAGAAATAGAAAATTGATCCCTGGAAACATCAAAAATGGTCAGGCTGACTCCATTTAAAGCAATCGCTCCTTTTTCGATAACCAAAGGAGCAAATGAGTCAGGAAAATGAAAGGTATAGCGCGTACTCCCCTCTTTTCTGTTCAGGGACACACAGTGCCCAACGGTATCTACATGCCCCTGAACCAAATGACCATCCAGGCGTTTTTCCAGCGTTAGCCCTCGTTCAAGGTTTATTTGATCCCCCGTTTTCATTTCGCCCAGGTTTGTTTTTAAGAGCGTTTCTTCTACTGCCACTACTTCATGACTCCCCTCTTCAACACGCGTTACTGTAAGGCAAACCCCATTATGAGAAAGACTCTGATCCGGCTGTAGTGATGAGCTCAAAGAAGAACGAACACGCAATATCCGGTTCCCCTTTTCCTCTCTGATACTTTCAACCGTACCTATAGCTTCGATGATTCCCGTAAACATACTTCCTGTTTTAAATAAATGCTAAAGTACACAACCCTTATCTCTCTACCCCGTTCAATCTTTCTTTTTCAATCATCAACAACGAGAGATCATGTACGCAGCGCCGGATATCTACAGAATCCAGGGCATTATAATACCCACGGACATGCTGAAACCGGTCCAGCAACACCAACTTAGGGGAAGACAACGCCTGTTGCGGCCCATGAGGTTTCAAAGTCATTTTAAAATCATTCGTCGCCATGTCCTTCACTTCGCTCAGCGGCCCATTCAAAAACCACCAGACATCATGGTTGGCATGGTGTACGTCCGCATATTTTCTCAACTCCGGAACCCGATCATGACCTGGGTCTGTGGAAATGGATAAGATGTGCAAACCCGTATCGCTCCGGGCAAAGGAACGTTGCATTTTTTCCAATATTTTAGAAACAGGGGCGGAGATGAGGCTGTCATCCGTCTGAAAAAAGTTGACTAAAACAAGAGAACCGTCAATATTCCGAAGGGTAATGGTATCCCCTAACTGATTGACCAGCGAAAACGGTTCCATGCGATGATAGATGGTATCCGTATGTTCACTTCCATTTTTCTCTGAATGTACAACATTCTGCACTACGTAATGCGGAGGCATTTTTAGATTGGCATCACTCAGTTTTTTGGTGATAAAAAAGCCAATAAAAGGTAAAAGTATCAGCCCCAGCCCAATGTACTTTGCACTTTTCCCTTTTCTTTTACTCATCTTGAGGAAAAATCAGTGCGTTTCATGCCTTACATTTTCCCAGGGGATAGTAGATTCAATAACGGAGCGATGATCCTCCCTCATCTTTTTTGTGGCGCCGCCCTCCCAGAGCAGGGCACCAATTCCCCATATAAGAAAAGTCAACGGAATCAGAATGATCCAAGCCAGCGTTTTTACTTCATGCTTCAGGTGCATGAATTCTGCTACGATATAGAAAGCTTTTATAATAGTCAGCGCGATGAAAATAGCGTTCAACAAGCCACGCGGCAAAAAGCCGGCTTCAAAATGGAGCAGAGCCAAAGAAATTTCTGCAATCGTTACAATCAGCAATATCCAAAACACCCTAATCAGTGTTTTAACTACCGGGTCTTTCCCCTTTTCATCTCCCATTGGTTGTGTTTGTTCTAAGTTTATTGCTTGTGAATTATCCATATTCAGTTACTTCAAAGAATGATATAATTTCAAATTTAATTAAAAGCAGCTTACAAGGCCATTACAACAAATAGTAACAGGTAAATACATATACCCATACCAGGTCCACAAAGTGCCAATACAATCCCGCCTTCTCTACCATTTCATAATGTCCACGTTTTTCGTAGGTCCCTTTAATGACATTTATCAGGATAATAATATTAATAATAACACCGGAAGTTACATGGCATCCATGAAAACCGGTAACCAAAAAGAAGAAGGCTCCAAAGGAGGCCGGCCCGGGCGTTGGATGGCCATCTACGATGGGGCCCAGCATGTTGTGACTAATGGTAACCCCCTCTAATATCAAATCAGTCCACTCAAAAGCCTGGCAGCCTAAAAACAAGAGCCCACCAATAATAGTTATTACAAGCCATTTAGTAACTTCCTTTTTCTTCATTTGATGCCCTGCATGAACTGCAAGTACCATGGTTACAGAGCTCATAATGAGGATAAAGGTCATCAAACTGACAGAAGCCATGGGCATGTTTGGAATCCCAAAAAAGCTGGAAAATACTTCATTGGCATCAGGCCAGTAAGAAAGACTGAACCGCGTACTGCCATAGGCATACAGTAAGGAGCCAAATGTAAAGGTATCCGAAAGCAAAAAGATCCACATCATCAATTTCCCATAACTGATGTTAAATGGAGATACTCCGCCCCGAAAACGTTCATTCCAAATTTTTGAACCCGAGCCGGAGTGTACAATGTGTTCTTTTGTATCTTCTGCTGTTCCTGAAATTGTTATCGAATCACTCATGACTTAAAAAAATAAATAATTACAAATTATCTTATTAATAGAAAAAAGATATACAAATAAATCCAAAGACCATCTACAAAATGCCAAAAGGTGGCTGCTACTTCTACCGGCACAGCATCATAAGAACGGACCCTCCTTCTGTAAGCCCTGAAAAATATGACCAAAAGCGCCACTACTCCCCCCAGCACGTGTACAATATGCGCCCCGACAATTACATACAAAAGGGCCGCCGATATATTCCAGGAAAGTGTAAATCCTTCCTTATACATGTTGGAAAAACCCAAAAGCTGCAAAGCCATAAAAACAACCCCCAAAAAAGCAGTGAAGGTAATCAGCTTTTTATAAAGGCTCATATTATGGTTCTTAAAACTCTTAACCGACAGATGCATTGTTACACTACTCCCCAAGATGACCAGTGTAGAAAGCCAGAATACATCCGGCATTCTAAAAGGTTGCCAACTGTCGCGTCCCTCCATCACAATATAGGCGCTGGTAAAGGCTGCAAAGAACATCACGATGCTGATCAAAATGATCCACATATTGAATTTATAAGGATGTATTTTATATCTTCTCGTATCTATACTCATAGTTGCTCTCCCATTCATACCCTCTCTTTTTTAAACTTTATCAGCAAGTAAAGCCAATTGCACAATTACAAAATAAAAGTAAGCACTAAACATAAGCTTTCTTGCATGATTTACATCCCGGTACCGGTAAAGTTCAACCGCTCTAAACAAAAAATATACATTCACCAGTAAAATAATAATGGCAGACACCATGCCGGAAATGTGATAATAAAAAGGCAACCAGCCTACCGGAATCAGCATAGCCGTGTATGCTACCGCCTGGAGGGCAGAAAAGCCATCTTTCCCTTCTGAAGAAGGTAACAGTTTAAATCCTGCCTTCCGATAATCTTCATACGCCACCCAGCCAATAGCCCAAAAATGAGGAAACTGCCATAAAAACTGAATGGCAAAAAGTATCCATGCGCCATACATTTCATTCAGTCCTGCTCCGGCTACCCACCCAATCAATGGGGGAAACGCGCCCGGGAAAGCGCCTACAAAAACCGCCAGTGAATTCCATTTCTTCCAGGGGGTATAGATAAACGCATACAGCAGATAGGAAAACAAACTGATGGCTGCGCTGATCCAATTAAACACCAATCCGATGATCAAAAGGCCCAGTAGCAAAAGACCTGCAGCAAAAAGAGCAGCTTCCGTTACACTCATCCGCCCATCCGGGAGCGGTCTCCTCTTAGTGCGTGACATGATCGCATCCGAACGTCGTTCAATGATCTGGTTCGTTGCATTAGCAGCTCCGGTTATTCCAAAACCACCGACAAAAAGTAAAAGAACTTTCCAAAGCCGAACATCCAGGCCGGGTACCAGTAAATAGGCAATCACGCAAGAAAACACCACCGTAAAACTCAACGTGAACTTTGTCAGTTGGTAATAATCCTTTGCCTTTTCAACAATTACTGTCGTCAACCAGGTCCACTTTGTCATATCTTCCCGCGTAACCACATTTGCCTCCACCTTACACCTCAGCCTGCTTTTAGTCTTTATATAATTAATTTAAACCTTTCTTTACTCTTATTCATGCTTATCCTGAAATAAAATCATCAGGTCTTCTGCTTATGATGTTCCTGTTGCACCAGTTCCTCCTCTTCTTCAGGAGACAAAGGTACATTTTGAGGAATAAACTCTATACCATTCTTACTGTAGTCATAGGGCCAGCGATAAACGGTAGGAATTTCTCCTAACCAATTTCCATGTCCCGGTTTGATAGGAGTAGTCCATTCCAATGTATTAGACTTCCATGGATTGGGGTCTTTACATTTACGACCTTTGAAAATGCTATGAAAGAAGTTGAACAAAAAGAGCAACTGCGTAACAAATACAACAATGGCTACTACGCTAATAAAGGTATTGGTTCCTTCAAAAGGCTTAAAGGTGTACCATGATTCATAACTGTAGTAACGCCTTGGCATTCCGGCCAGGCCTTCATAGTGCATGGGCCAAAAGATCAAATAGGCTCCAATAATGGTGATCCAAAAGTGAATAGTCCCCAGTGTATTGTTCATCATCCGGCCAAACATCTTAGGGAACCAATGGTACAAACCGGCAAACATTCCAAATATTGCCGATACTCCCATTACCAGATGGAAATGGGCTATAATGAAATAGGTATCATGAATATGAAGATCAATAGTGGAATTTCCCATCCATATACCGGTAAGACCACCTGAAATAAAGGTGCTCACAAAACCAATGGCAAACAAACTCGCCGGATTAAACGTGATATTAGCCTTCCATATCGTACCCAACCAGTTAAACACTTTAATAGCTGACGGAACTGCAATGAGAAGGGTTAATAACACAAATACAGAACCCAACAATGGATTCATCCCACTGATAAACATGTGATGCGCCCATACCGTAATAGACAAGATCATGATTGCGAAAAAGGCAATGACCATCCCCACATATCCAAATATAGGTCGCTTCCCGTGGGTTGATAACAATTCAGAAACAATTCCCATACCGGGCAGAATGGTAATATAAACCTCCGGATGCCCCAGGAACCAGAACAAATGCTCATACAACAGCGGACTGCCGCCTACATTAGGTAAAGCCTGCCCTTTCACAAAAATATCAGATAAATAAAAACTGGTACCCAGATGGCGGTCAGACATTAAAAGAAGCATACTCGAAAGCAGTACGGGGAAAGAGAGCAGCCCTAAAACAGCTGTAACCAAAAGTCCCCAAATGGTTAAAGGCATACGTCCCATACTCATGCCCTTGGTACGCATATTTAAAATAGTAGATATATAATTTACTGCCGATAGCAATTGAGAAACAATAAAAATAGCCATGGAAGTAATCCAGAAATCAGCCCCCAGCGCTGACCCCGACATTGCCTGTGGTAATACGCTCAAGGGTGGATAAGCTGTCCATCCACCGGAAAATGGCCCGGTAGAAATGAAAAGAGAAGAAAACATGATAACGCTGGAAATAAAGAAAAACCAGTAAGAAAGCATGTTTATAAAGGGGGAAGCCATATCCCGTGCGCCAAGCTGAAGCGGAATAAGAAAGTTTGAAAAGGTTCCACTCATCCCTGCAGTAAGCACAAAAAACAGCATGATGGTTCCATGCATGGTTACGAGAGAATAGTAAAACTCCGCTTGCAAGTGCCCTCCGGCCGCCCAATGCCCGAACAGTGTTTCAAGCCAGGGGAAAGAAGTATCCGGGAAACCCAGTTGAAGCCGGAAAATTACGGAGAAAAAGCCTCCGATAGTGGCCCAGATCATCCCGGTAATTAAAAACTGCTTGGAGATAATCTTATGATCCTGGCTAAAAATATATTTAGTAATAAAAGGCTGATGATGATGCACATGTGCACCCTCATGCTCCTGAATGACCGGTACAGCCACTGCATGTGCCTGCTGCTCCTGACCCATTGGTTGATTGACTTCGTTACTCATGATCACAATTTTTATCGAAACCCGGATAAACCGGTTTATTTATTAATTTTTATACAATTCATTTTTATTCCCATTCCAAATACTAACGCACAACGGCCAGGCTTTTAGTACTATCCGCGGCAGGTTCCATTGTATTTTGTTTCTTGTCATCGGTTTTTTCAGGTGTCTCCGAAGACATGGCAAGCTGATACTGCGATTTCTGACTGTCTTCCCATTTATCAAATTCCTCCTGCGTCTCTACAATGATAGTAGCCCTCATGGAATAATGTCCATTCCCACAAAGCTGGTCACAGGCTAATTCATAGACGAAATCAGAATCACCTGTTATCTGTTTCATTTTTTCCGTAGTAATGGTGGGAGTAAACCACAAAGTGGTTGGCTGCCCCGGCAACGCATCCATCTTCAGCCGAAAATATGGGAGACCCACGTCATGGATCACATCTTGTGAATTAATAATCAGTTTCACTGGTTTATTCACGACAAGATGCATCACCCCGTTAGAAACAATATCATCCTTATTGGCCTTGTCGGTCCAATCCTGCCCCAACGGATTAGATTCTCCGGGATCAATCAGTTTATAATCCTTTCTTCCCAGTTCACCATCTTTACCCGGGTATCGGAACATCCAGTTAAATTGTTTTCCGGTTACCTCCATCACCATAGCATCTTTAGGAGCAGGTCCTGTAATTTTATACCATTCCTTAAGGCCAAAGATGATTAAAACCATTAAAACCAACAGGGTAAGTGAAGTCCAGGTAATTTCAAGTTTATCATGGCCGGGGGAATGTTTTGGAAATCCCACCGCTTTATGTCCCGGTCGTGATCTGAAAAGGAATGCAAATCCAAAAAGCATGATATGTGTTACGAAAAACACAATACCGGTAATAATCAAAGTCCAATATATCAATTTGTCAATGGCTTCACCCTGTACTGAAGCTGCTTTGGGCAAAAGGTGCATACTAAGGTAATGGTGACATACAAAAACTCCAATGATTCCCAATATCAGAAAAGCCAGCATCAAACCCGCATTTAGATTATTGGAATGCTGTTGGGCTTTTTCCTTCCCACGTAAGATGGCCACATATTCACTGACTTTTGAAATCTGAATAACGACAATCAAAATGAGTACGACAGTTATTACAATTGCTAAACCAGACATTATATTAAAATATATAAATTAATACCAAAAATTAAACTCCTCTATTATTCATTCATCAACTCACTCTTTCCTCAAGATTCGTGGATGATAGCTTCTTTCATGTAAGGATGGTTTTTCGGATACAAGGGCGCTTTTGACAGGCTACGCATAACGGCAAAAGTCATCAACCCTATAAATCCTAAAGAGATTCCCAATTCATACCAACCCAGATGCCAATTATTTTTCACGATACCCGGCATAAACATCATAAAGAAATCAAGATAGTGACCAATGAAAACCAATAATGCCATATAAGCCACAATGGTATAATTCCTTTTTGAATCACGCGTCATAAGAATCAGGAATGGAGCAACAAAGTTAAGAAGAAGTATCAAATAAAACATCGTATGATAAGATCCCCACATTCTTATTGCAAAGTACGTTGTTTCTTCCGGAATATTGCCATACCAAATCAAAATAAATTGAGCAAACCACAGATAACACCAAAAAATAGAAAAGGCAAACATAAATTTACCCAGGTCATGCACATGCTCAAAGGTAACCCATTCCAAATAACCCTGGTTCCGTAAAATGATGACAAAAATGGCCAGTACCGCCATTGCACAAACAAACAGGCTGGCAAAAATATACCACGCAAATAAGGTAGAATACCAATCTACATCAATACTCATGATCCATTGCCAGGTGGAGCTGGAGTTGGTGATCATAAAAAAGACAACGAAAACAGCAGCCATCCGGTATGACTTCCAAAATATGCGGGTAGTACCTTTTTCAGCCAAGTCTTCCTGTAAGGAAAGCCTGCGCATCCGATAGCCAAGAAAAGACCATATCCCAATCGTAAGAACCGTGCAAAAGGTATAAAAGCCGGGGTTTAAGAAGGGTTGTTTCTTTTGAAGAAGATGATCCTGCGAAACCAGTGTTTTATCTACCCATTCATAAATAGCGCTCTTATCACCCCATACCACACACATCATAATAATAAAAGCCACTATTCCTAAAACGGGCAACGACATTACCATTGCTTCAATGACCCGTTTATAGGCTACGTGCCAACTCCCTTGTGCCAGCGTGGCTGCACAAAGGACGATGAGCGCCCCCAGGGCAATCAGCATAAAAAAGATTCCATTAAACATCAACACAGCCCAAAAACGCGCATCTTCATCGGGTCCTTGCAGGGTAATCAGGCCAATGATCAGCGCCAGGATGCCAATCGCCAGCAATACTATGCTGATCGTTTTCAATTTTGCCGGTATTACGAATTGCTCTTTCATCTCTTAATTTGTTAATCTTTTCTTTATTGTATGGTTTGCAGATATTGGCTTTCCAAAGAATGCAAAGTGGAATCTTCCTTTGCAACGGTTGATCCATTCTTCCGCTGTACGCTTTTTATATAAGATACCACCATCCAACGTTGTTTTTTATCCAACTGACTGGCATAGCTTCCCATGTTACGAATGCCATACGTGGCTACATAAAAGATGGTGCCTTCGGGCAGGGTCAGTTTCGGGCCGGCGATGAAATTAGCCGGAGCCGCGATGTAGGGCCCGGAACCGCCATTGTACAAGGGGCCGTTTCCATCTAGTTTTTCACCATGACATATTGCACAATAAATATCAAAAAGTCGTTTCCCTTCATTTAAAATGCTATCGGTAACCTTCAATGGGTTTTGAACTGTTCCGGAATAAGCATACCCGGAATCAGTGTCCGGAATATGATAAGGCAGCATCGTTCCTCTCTTGATGGTACCCTTTACCGGCAGGCGGCTGGTCTGATTGTCAGAGAACAGCGGGTTTTCCGTATAGCTATCATAGGCTCTGGAGTATTCCATATCAGGCATGTAAATTCCTTTTTCCTTGCGATAGGTATTGGAGTGACATGCAGATAAGGCCAGGATGCTTCCCGCAATAATCAAGGATATGATGTTAATCCGTTTCATCTGAAAATTATGCATTTATTACTTAATAACCTTTTTTACACTCATCCGAATAACAACTTCGCTTTTTAGGAGGTAGCGGGTTCTTGTTCGGCAAGCAATTCTCTTTCAAACTTGGAGGGTTTCGCAAAACTGCCATACCACCATCCGGATTCGGCCCGTTGTTCTGAAATTTCTATCGCTCCCAAATCTGAAAACCATTTTTTAATCTCCTCAGCATCCGAATGCGCTGTTTTTTCAATAACCATCACAATAAGATCATCCGATTGCCTGGGATGGAAAACATGTTTCTTAACCATTGGCATAATCTGGTTCAACCAGCAAAAAGTCAAAGTCATCCCAACAGAGGAGACCAAAACTGTAACCTCAAAAGTAATGGGGATAAAGGCAGGAAGCGGGAAATGAGGCTTCCCGTCAAAATTGAGCGGCCAGCTATGTACAGTCACGAAGGCCATACCGGCTAATGCGGCAATAACGCCAAACAGCCCGTAGAAAAAACCGGCGGTATGCAGGCTGGTCATTCGCATTCCCATTGCCTTATCGAGGCCATGCACCGGATAAGGGGTATAAACGTCATGCAATTTATAGCCGGAAGTCCGTATTTTATCTACCGCCTTAAAGATGCCGTCTTCCTCTTTAAAACAGCCAACTACAAAATTTTTTACTGACATGGTGAATAATTTATACGATTACGATTATCAACTTGTTATCAATCTTCTCTATTAAATTCCGCCAACACCGGTTTCTATATGCTTGGTATGTGCCGCTTCTACTGCAAATTCTTCAGTAGATTTAGCTTCAATTTCTCCCATTGTCGCTTTATAGCTTTCACCGGAAACTTTCAGCACATGCTTGATCTCATGAATAGCAATTACCGGGAAGAACTTGGCAAAAATGAAATAACAGGTAAAGAACAAACCAAAAGTTCCAACATAGAATCCAATATCTGCCCAGGTAGGAGAGAAATAAGTCCAACTGGAAGGCAGCCAGTCGTGGAACAGCGACAATACAATGATGACAAAACGCTCAAACCACATTCCGATGTTAATTATAATGGACATAAAGAAGGTAAAAGCAATATTTCGGCGCAGTTTCTTGAACCAGAACATTTGCGGGCAGATCACGTTACACGTGATCAGGCACCACCATGCCCACCAGAAGGGGCCGTTCACACGCCACCAGAAGGCACCTCCTTCTCCGAAATCACCGGAATACCAGGCAACAAAAAACTCACTACAGTATGCCATAGCCACAATTCCCCCTGTCAGCATAATCACCTTATTCATCGCCTCTATATGGCCCAAAGTAATATATTCCTCCAGATGAAGGATTTTCCGGGTAACAATGAGCAGCGTTTGCACCATTGCAAAACCGGAGAAAATAGCACCGGCCACAAAATATGGCGGGAAAATAGTAGTATGCCAACCCGGGATTACAGAAGTAGCAAAGTCCATAGACACTACCGAGTGTACAGAAAGTACCAACGGAGTAGCCAAAGCTGCCAACACAACAAATAAAGCCTCCAGCCGCTGCCAGTTTTTAACAGAACCTGTCCAGCCAAAGGAAAACCAGCCATATAGCGCTTTTCTGATTTTGGTTCTTGCCCGATCCCTGATGGTAGCTAAATCAGGAAGCAGGCCGGCATACCAAAACAGGATAGAGACCGTCAAATAGGTACTTACAGCAAACACATCCCACAGTAAAGGAGAATTAAAATTTGGCCATACAGGCCCTCTGGTATTGGGATAAGGCATGATAAAGAATACATCCCAAACACGTCCTACGTGCCAGATCGGAAATTGCCCGGCACATAATACGGCAAAAATGGTCATGGCTTCCGCCGCCCGATTTACCCCCGTTCTCCAACCTTGCCTGAAAAGAAGTAAAATAGCAGAGATGAGTGTTCCTGCATGTCCTATACCGACCCACCATACAAAGTTGGTAATAGCCCAGGCCCATCCAATTGTTTTGTTAACTCCCCAAACACCAATACCCCAATAAACTTCCCAATAAACAGAAAATACACCAAAGGCCAAGAGCAAAACGGAAATAATCAGTCCGACCCACCACAAGGCGCCCGGCTTACTTTCAATCGGGCGTACGATATCCTCTGTAACCTGATGGAAGTCCTTAGTGCCGTCAATCAAAGGCTCTCTTACCGTAGATTCGTATTTCAGCGACATATCTTAAATAATATATTAATAAATGATCTTGCCTTACGGCAAATTTTAAACTCTTATACTATCTTCAAATTACAACGTATGTTGTGGTTCTTCGTGGAAGAAATCTTCCTGATCTTTATTCCTGACCTTAGCCAAATACGTAATATTAGGCAGGGTATGCAACAGTTCAAGAACATGATATCCCCTCATGGTCTGGTCCTCCTTAGTGATCTTGTATATTTCACTGTCTTTATCATTAATGTTTCCGAAACTAATGGCATCTGCAGGACAGGCTTGCTGGCAAGCCGTTTTGGCTTCTCCATCTTTTACAGGACGACCATCCTTCTTGGCATTTAATTTGGCAATTTGCAAACGCTGTACACAGAACATACATTTTTCCATCACACCGCGTGCTCTAACTGTCACATCCGGGTTCAATACCATGCGGGTCAGGTCTTTATTCATATCCACAACTACAGGATCGTCATACATGTTGGCATCAAAGCTGTCGGCACCATTCCAATCGTGCCAGTTGAAACGACGAACCTTATAAGGGCAGTTGTTTTCACAATAACGGGTACCGATACAACGGTTGTAAACCATCATATTCAGGCCTTCATCGCTGTGAGAAGTGGCTGCCACCGGGCACACATTTTCGCAAGGCGCATTGTTACACTGCTGACAAAGCATCGGCTGATAGACAACCTGAGGGTTCTCTTCCGATCCGGCAAAGTAGCGGTCAATCCGTATCCATGCCATTTCATGCCCTCTGGAAACTTCCGTTTTACCAACAACAGAAACGTTATTCTCAGCATAACAGGCAATGGTGCAGGCGCCACATCCTATGCAGGCATTCATGTCAATAGCCATATTCCAATGGATACCCTGGCTGTAGTCATGTATTTGCGGATATAAAGTGGCGTCTTTCGCGTAATCATCGCCATATTTGGAAAACTCTTCTTTTCTCTCTTTAAGAAGATGTTCGGGGTCTTCCTGAAATTTTTCTAAAGTGGTCTCCTCAATAATCGGACGGCCTTCAAATGAACTATGAGACTGTGTAATAGCCAGCAGGTAAGTCTCACCAGTATTGGAAATATCCACCTTATTTGCGGTGAACACGCGACTTTGAGAAGTCGCATTGTAAGTCACCCAGGGATAGACATTCCTACCGATGGATGCCGCCGATGGCCCAATGGCATTCCGCCATTTCTTCAATTCTTCTCCTTTCAGGTCATTCCCCCCACGGCCATAACCGACTGCGACTGCCACTACATCCTTGTGAATACCGGGCAATACCATAATAGGAAGCAGAATATCTTTCCCATTTACGGTAACCTTCGCCAATGGGCGATGGTAATTGACCTCATTAAAGCGGTTGATAGCCGCATTGAGTTTACGGGACATCGTCGGAGAAACACAAACATAGTTATCCCAGGTACACTTGGTCAGCGGCTCCGGCATTTCCTGAAGCCAGGGATTGTTGCTATGACGTCCATTGCGGATAGCCACGTTTTCATATAAAACCAGCTCCACGCCACCAGCTTTAGGGGCGGAAGCCTGTAGCGAACTCGCAGCAGCATTCACATCTCCAACAAAAGGAGCCGATGTTCCTGTTGGGGGGCCAACGGGCTCCGCTAAACCGCGTTGCAGGGTTTTATCCCACCAGCGCTGCCATTGGTTACCCTGGCCGTATTTGGTATAAACATTTTCTTTCCAGTAATTCTGAATATAAGTTAAAGGCTCAATATCTGTTGCTCCACTCCATTTCAGAAAGGTACTAAGCGCCTGCCGCGTTTTAAACAGGCGGGAGATACCAGGCTGCTGTAAGCTATAATAACCGGTATGTGGTTCTGCATCTCCCCAACTCTCAAGAAAGTGATCATCAGGCGCTGCATATCCACAAAGTTGTGTAGTTTCATCATTGTGATCATTCAGGGAAATCGTCAACCCTGTCTTTTTTAAACCGGAGGCAAATTTATCAGCAGCATAATAATCATACATTGGATTTACACCATACATAATCAGAGCTCCCACGTTTCCCGAATTCATATCGGCAACCAATTGCTCCATTTCTGCATCTACTCCACTATGATAATTTACTTCTACCGACCAATCTATGGTGTGTCCGCCATTCCCCAACATGTCGTTTAGGGCATTTACCAGAACCTGTGCATTCGGGTCATTGTTATCAGAAACTACCAGCGATGCCCCTCTGTTTGCAAGCAGGGATTTAGCTGCTTTTTTGACCCCTTTCGCTAGTTCCTGATCTTTCAGGTCTCCTCCCGATAGAGTAGGCTGACCCAGACCGGAAGCTACTTCATTATACAAAGCGATTAAAATACCCGGGGTATCGGAGGGTTTATGAGGATAGCGGTAATCTGCATTTGATCCACTCAATGAAAAAGCACTTTCAAACTGAAAATGCCGGCTCATTTCCGGCTTTTTCTGATCAATTTTACGGTTTGTTATATACTGTTTTGTAAATTCTATAGGAGACAACCAGGTACCCATGAAGTCGGCGCCCAGGCTCACTATAGATTTCGCATTTTCAAAACGATAGGCAGGAATAGCGCGCCTGCCATAGCTTTTTTCATTACCCAACAGCAATCCATTGTAGGACATTGGTTCATAAACGACATGCCTTGAGCCGGGGTATTTCGCTAAAAAGGCTTTAATAGCACTCTTTAGGGAGGGGCTTAATACCGGCGAGGTCAACACAACAACCGGCCCACTCGCTGCGGAAAGCCCGCTGATAACCTGCTGATCTACAGCCTCCCAGGTAGCTTCTTTTCCTTTAGCCAGAGGAAAGCGGAGCCGCGTAACGTCATATAAGCTTAACACTGCCGCCTGCACCACTGCAGAAGTACCACCTTTTGTAATGGAAGAATCCGTATTGCCCTCAATTTTAATAGGACGACCATCTCTTGTCTTTATGATAATAGGACAATAGTCTCCGTCAATAGCATAAGTAGAGGCATAATAGTTGGGAACTCCCGGCGTAATTTCTTCCGGTTTATTCAGATAAGGGATTACCTTTCGGGTTTTTATTTCGCAACTCGCAGCCAACGTAGCTGCTGCGGTTCCAAAGCCAAGATACTTCAGAAAGTCACGACGTGGGGTTTTGGCCTGCAAGAGTTCCTCGGGTTCATCAAAAGGCAACTTTTCACGGAACTCGTTGTGAATAGATTTCTGGTACCCCTCCGGATCATTTTTCTCACCGAGGCTCTTCCAATATTTCTTGTCTTTTATATCTGAATCGGGTTTATCACCACCGGGTAAACCACTAATTTTTACTGACATGTAATGAAACAAATTTTAATTAAAAATTATTCCCACAACAAACTTATTCGTATGCTTAATTAATAGTGACATTTTGCACAATCCGTCCCCCCCTGCATTTCCACAGTAACACTATCTATCTGATGCATCTTTATTTGCTTTTCGTATTTACTGAAAATGGTATAATATCCATTATCCTGAAATTGTACTTTAGTCGTACGATGGCAGTTCACACACCATCCCATTCCGAGGGTGGCATACTGATGAACTTCATCTTCTTTCTGAATGTTGCCATGGCAGGTTTGACATTGTACCTGACCTACCTTCACATGCTGAGAATGGTTAAAGTAAACATAATCCGGCAGGTTATGCACTTTTACCCACTCAATCGGCTTACCGGGCTTGGTGTATGCTTTCTTTTCCGGATCCCAACCGGCATACTCATACAATTTATGGATTTCAGCAGTACCATCTACCGGATCCCCTTCCTTGGTGTAAAGGGTGTTGCCCGTATAATGATCAATCACTTTGTGGCAGTTCATGCAAATGTTGGGCGAAGGGATCATCGCATAGCGGCTTTTTTCGGCACCAGCATGGCAATATAGGCAATTAATTTGCTGAATACCGGCATGTACTTTATGGGAATAAAAGATCGGCTGGCGGGGCTGGTAGTTCTTACTATAACCAATAGTAGCAGCGCCATCAACCAAAAGATATCCTCCCACAAAAAATAATATGATAACCACTATAGAAATGTTTCTTTTTCTCAAATAGAAAGGGATACGGCGATAATTGGGTTCCCCCTCTTTTTCGTTGGCAAGGCGGCGAAGGTTCTTGTTCACGCTCAGCAGGATCAGAGCCACAACAGCCAGTATCAGACTGATGATCCCAAACAACAGGCTGTTATTCCCGCCACTGGCAGCCGGAGCCTTTCCCGTAGCAGTTCCCCCGCCCGTGGGGGCAGCCGGAGCTTCATACGAATTGACGTAAGTTATAATATCATCAATCTGAGAATTGGTCAACTGAGGGAAATGGGTCATTTGGGTCTGTCCCCATTGATTAAACAGGTTATTAGCATATTTATCCCCACTGGCTATGACCTTTGAAGAGTTGTGAACCCAGTCATAGATCCAATCCATTCCGCCCGGTATGGTTTTACTAACATCTTTAAGGGCAGGCCCCGTCATATCTTTTATTGGATTATGACAAGAAGCACAGTTAGTTTGAAAAAGTGTTTGTCCGGCTTTTGCATCCCCCTTAGGGGAACCGGAATCATCCTGTGCCAATAAAGTTTGTGAAGAAAAAAGGACAAGACAACTAACGACCGTAAAGATGGAGATAATCTTCCCCATTTTGGTCTTACATAGACTACTCACTGCCATTATAAAATTATTAAAATAGACCTGATGAAATTTATAAAGCGGGACAAAAGTAAGACAGAAACTTGACATTCACCAAACAATTTATAAAGAAATGCTAATTTTTCTAACCACCCTTTTCACACTTTATTAGGACAAATGTATCTATTTTTTTTTATCTGGTTATAAAATTAGAAATATTTTTTTAGAAAAAGGGAAAAACAGAGCGATAAACCACAAAATCTTGTCAAAAAGAGGAAATAAACAGAACTTGCCGCAGAAAGTTCAATTAAAAACAACCGTGCAACAAAATATTGCCATATTCGCCAGTGGCACCGGAACGAATGCCCAAAGACTCATTTCGCACTTCAAGACCTCTGACCTGGCAAGCGTAGCCTTGGTAGTCTCCAATAAAAAAAGTGCCGGGGTCCTCCGGATAGCTGAAGCCGAACATATTCCGACGCTGGTCATAAACAAAGAAATGTTGTATGATCCTTCCTTCCTATTGCTACACCTGAGTCGCAAAAAGATTGATCTCATTGTACTGGCCGGCTTCTTGTTGAAAATACCGCAATTCCTTATCCGTCAATATCCTGACAAAATTATTAATATTCATCCGGCCCTGTTGCCAAAGTATGGAGGCAGGGGCATGTATGGCCATCATGTTCATGCGGCGGTTATTGACCACGGTGAAATAGAAAGTGGCATTACCATTCATTTTATAAATGAAAACTACGATGAGGGTAAGATCATTCTTCAAAAAAAATGCGCGGTACGTCCGGAAGACGATGCTAAAAGTCTGGCACAAAAAGTGCAGCAGCTAGAACACAGATGGTTCCCCGTGGCCGTTGAAAAAATAATTCGGGAGAATCTCAAAGATTAATCGTATCTTATGGGCAAATTAGGGACATGAAAAAGCGTATCTCCATCCTGTTTTTTTTGTTGCTGCCGGCCATTTGTGCCTTTAGTCAGCACAAAACCTTTATCAAATTCAATCCCTTTACGCTTCCGAATGAATTTGACGTATATTTAAGTCAGGATTTCACGCCTTCTTTCATGTTGGAAGCCGGTGGCGGCTTCATTTATACCGATTATTGGGACAATATCCTGAATCAGATAGAATTTGGCCAGCTCATTCCCAATATTAATGAACATCAATATCTGAATGCGAAGGGGTACGCCGCACGGCTGGGCGCCCGGTTTTATATCATTTCGCCAAACCTGGAAACCAGAGCTTCAGGCATCTATTTTGAACCCCTGCTCCTTTTCAAAAAGGTATGGTACCCCAACAAAGAAAAACAACTGAATTCCAAGAACTATAAAGAAAAAAGCATTAAGTATGTTTCCGGCCTGCAATTGCTCATCGGAAGACAACATAAATGGCATTCTCTTTATCTAGATAAGTATATAGGACTGGGCGTAAAAGCAAAAACCTACCGCTTTGATGATTACCAGATTGTTGATACCGGGCAGAACGAGCATGTGAAAAACAAAGGCGTCAGAACTACAACCTGGCTCCCGGATATTGAACTGGGAATAAAAGTAGCCTTCGACCTTTCTAAACATTAAGCATTGGCAACGCTGTTACGCTCCCGTCATCTCCAATCTTCAATCTCCAATCCCCTGATTTTA
>CAYRBD010000018.1:0-2218 GCA_964422465.1 uncultured Chitinophagaceae bacterium | reverse complement strand
CCGCTAACAACCGCGCACAACCACCAAGTTTCGACTCATGGCAACGCTGTTACACCATTTGCTTCATGTCCCTAACCAATTGACCTGACTAATGACTAATGACTAACCGATATCGCCAACTGTCTTTTCTCATCACAACCTTTCAATAACTCCGGCAATACCCTGACCACCACCTACGCAAGCTGTTATCAACCCATATCTTTTATTCAGCCTTCTGAGATCGTGTATATTTTGAATCGTTAATTTGCAACCTGTACAACCTAACGGATGCCCTAAAGCAATGGCCCCACCTTTGATATTGAGCTTTTGGGGATCTATACCCAGTTTCTGAACTACCGCAAGCGACTGGGCTGCAAAAGCCTCATTAAGTTCTATCAGGTCTATATCTGCCAGTTTCATACCGGCCATTTTTAAGGCTTTGGGAACAGCTTCTACCGGGCCTACTCCCATAATCCGCGGAGGAACTCCTGCAACAGCAGCAGACATCAGACGGGCTATTGGCTTCAAATCCAATGACTTACATAACGATCCACTCACTAGCATAACGAAAGCTGCGCCGTCTGAAGTTTGAGAGGAGTTGCCAGCCGTCACAGTTCCTTTTGAGGCAAAAACAGGTCTTAATTTAGCCAGTATTTCCAAGGAAGTATCTGCTCTCGGCCCTTCATCTTTATCCACTACATAGCTCCGGACAGCCCGTTTGTTATTTTTATCTACATAAACCTCTTCCACCGTAATGGGTAGGATTTCTTCCTTAAACAAATGTTCTTTTTGAGCTTTTAGCGCCTTTTGGTGAGATTCGTAGGAAAATTTATCCTGTGCCTCTCTTGAAATGCCATATTCTTTTGAAACAGCTTCCGCAGTCAGCCCCATCCCCAGGTAATAATCCGGATGGGTACGTGCTACTTCATAGTTAGGAGCGGTTTTCCATCCTGTCATCGGTACCATGCTCATACTTTCTGTGCCTCCGGCTATAATACATTGCGCCATCCCACTTCGAATTTTGGCGGTGGCGATGGCAATGGTCTCCAGACCGGATGCACAATAACGGTTAACCGTCATCCCCGGAGTTTGATCTCCGATAACCCGTACCGATATTCGTCTGCCTATTTGCAAACCCTGCTCCGCCTCCGGTACGGCATTACCTACTATGACGTCATCAACTAATTTTTTTTCTACCTGGGGAACAGAACCCAACAGTCCTTTGATAACTTCTACTGCCAGGTCATCAGACCTAAAAAAACGGAATCCTCCTTTTTTGGCTTTCCCTACCGCACTGCGGTAACCGGCTACTATATATGCTTCCTCCATTTTGAGCCCCTTTATTTTATCCAAATATAGGCAATTTCAGTAAAACGAAAAAGAGAAAATCGCCTGTCAGTTATAGGTTAACAATTTCCTTTGAAAAAAAATTATTTTAAACTACTTTTGCAGCGACTCCGTAGCTCAGTTGGTAGAGCAGCTGACTCTTAATCAGCGGGTCTGGGGTTCGAGCCCCCACGGGGTCACTTAGTCATCAAGCAGTTATGAATACTTATTTCGTAACTGCTTTTATTCAATACACATTCCTGTAGAAAAAAATTCCACGTTCTCCCATTTTTTATTTAGCCTCCATGAAAAGTGAGATACAATAAGTCTAAATGGTTGTGAATTGCTTTCAAAAATTTGATGTAGCTATTTTTTCGATGGATAGATAGTGAAGAGAGAAACTCTCAACTTTATGCACCTTCATTTCAGGGTTTCAATCCTATTTTTTCGATAGATAGATAGTGAAGTTCCTGAAAGCCCTTCATCGCCTGACCGTTTTTCTTTAGTTTCAATCCTATTTTTTCGATGGATAGATAGTGAAGTTGGGCCTGCCATTATTTTGCGGTTTTTTTATCTTGTTTCAATCCTATTTTTTCGATGGATAGATAGTGAAGTGCTGTCGTAGTCGGTAGGCAAGTATAAAAGTGTATGTTTCAATCCTATTTTTTCGATGGATAGATAGTGAAGCAAAACTTCAAATAGTTCTTAGCAAACAGTCCGACCATGTTTCAATCCTATTTTTTCGATGGATAGATAGTGAAGATTGGGATATTAAGCCGCGGCTTAAAACCATTCAATGTTTCAATCCTATTTTTTCGATGGATAGATAGTGAAGAGTGAACCCGGAAACGTCTTCAGCGCCGGCAATGAGGTTTCAATCCTATTTTTTCGATGGATAGATAGTGAAGTATGA
>CAYRBD010000017.1:6329-43213 GCA_964422465.1 uncultured Chitinophagaceae bacterium | reverse complement strand
TACAGAATTTGGTAGCCAAAATCGTCAGACCGCACTAAATCGGACAAGTCAGGAGGATGGCGCATTGATTATATAAGCGCATCTCAGCCTTTAAAAACCAAATTAGAAGATGCGGACATACTGCAGGAGGTGGTCCACAGCGATCATTGTCCGGTGCGCCTTCAGCTTGATGTAAAATAGCATAAACAGGGCCGTTTTGCTTATTTTTCTTCAGCAAAAGAAGATTTTTTGGAAATTTTCCGAAATTTTTTTTTGAGATTACTACAAAAACAGACTCCCTCCGGACAACAGCCATACGAACGGCATTTCTTCCCATTTTGAAATCTCAATCTGCTGAAACCCTTTGCCATACAGCCTTTCAGGATTATTGGACAAGGGATACGCTTTCCTTCTTTTTATTTTTTGCTGTAAACCTTTGCCAGTAAAGCGTTACAAGCCCGGTTACAGAAGATACGGTCAGCCACAAAAAATTTGGATATGTGCCAAAACGCCCTATATTTGCCCCTGTCATTTCTATTATTATTTAAAAAAGTTACTATGAACAAAGCAGAATTAGTGGACAGCATCGCCAAAGATGCAGGCATCACAAAGGGACAAGCCAACGACGCTTTAGACTCTTTCACAAAAACAGTTATTGATACCCTGAAAGACGGGGATAAAGTAACTTTGGTAGGATTCGGAACTTTTTCAGTAAGCGAACGTTCTGCTCGCACCGGTCGTAACCCTCAAACTGGAAAAGAAATCAAAATCGCTGCCAAGAAAGTGGCTAAATTTAAAGCCGGGAAAGACTTCCAGGGCCAGATCAATTAAACTAATTTGATATTTTGATGAAAGGCAAGGAACTAACCATTTCCTTGCTTTTTTATATTATCATTTAGAAAGCTTACAGGTTTTCTTCAAAAAATTGGAATCATGGGTAAAGGAGATATAAAAACCAGAAAAGGAAAGCGACACATCGGGTCCTACGGGAAACATCGCCCACATAAAGACAGGAACGTCTCTGCAGTAAAGATCAATGCTAAAAAAGAGGATAGCGAGGGTAAAGAAAAGGCTTCGTGATAATTCAGGGATTCTTTTTTCTACTCCTTAGGGCGCCAGCCGGGTAATATCCCATTCCCCCTGCTCATTCATAAGATACAATATCCGATCGTGCAGACGACTGGGGCGGCCCTGCCAAAATTCTATACGGGTAGGTTCTAAACGAAAGCCACCCCAAAAGGGAGGTCTTTTAAGCGGTTCCTGCTGGAAACGCCGGGTTGTGACCGCCACTTTTTCCTCAAGTTCTTCCCTGTTAGCTATTCTACTGCTTTGCGGAGAAGCCCAGGCTCCGAGTTGAGAGCCTTCCGGACGCGAAAAATAATAGGCATCACTTTGTTCCGCCGAAGTTTTTGTGACGGTTCCCTGAATGCGAACTTGCCGTTCCAGTTCTTTCCAAAATAAAACCAAAGCTGCTTTGGGATTTTCAATCAACTCCCGGCCTTTCTGGCTGTTGTAATTGGTATAGAAATAAAAATACTTTTCATCGATCCCCTTAAGCAGGACAATGCGTGCGGAGGGTTGCAGGTTTTTGTCGGTGGTGGCCAGCGTCATGGCATTGGGTTCTTCTGCCTGGCTATGTATAACTTCTTCAAACCACTTATTAAACTGCATGATAGGATTGGAAGCTACATCGCTCTTTTTTAAAGAGGCTTTTTTGTAATCCGTCCGTATATCCGCTAACGATAGACTTGGCATAATTTTTTATATTTTTGACAGCAGGATACAAAGTTACACCCAAATACAATGCGTTATGCCTTCCTCAACAAACAAAATATATCTTATGAAACAGCCTCTGCTTTATGTTACAGGCGTGTTCTTAACTTTTTTGCTGATTGCAGCTTGTAACCATAACTCCAAAAAGGAGAAGGAGGCTGAAAACAGGAAGCCGGAAAACCAGGTTCAGAAATATTACAAACGCCTGGAGGGGGCAATAGGCGATCGAAAGGCTGTTTTGCAGTTGGTTAAATACCAGTCGCTTACTCCCGAAAAAGGCGCCTTTGGAAGAGACCAGTACCGCGGAGTCTTTTTAGATGGCGCTGATGAAATGCCTTTAGAACTTGCAGGTTATAAAATATCCGACAGCGTGATACAGCTGGTTACTTACGATCATTATAACCCGGTAGATACCTTTAGAGGGCAGTTTTCAAAGGGCTCGTTTACGGGAACCCTTCGGGATACGTTGGGGCGGCGCCTTTCTTTTAAATTTGAAGAAGCATATCCGGATGGCAGTTTTCATTGGGAAGTAGCAACCTATAGAGATTCTCTTTTTTATGATTCTTCCAAAACGAATGGGGCGCAGGCGCTCACCAATCTGGCAACCCTCTGGCCGGGGAGAGATATAGAAGCCTCTTCCAAAGCGGTAATTACAGATTCCATTTCCCGGGGCTGGTTTGGGATGAGCAAGACTTTTCAACAGCCGGATGCCCTTTTGCAGGCGGTGTCTGACACTTTTCTGCAGCAATACAGGCAGGCCACAGACGAGTGGAAAAAAAATGGAGATGGCGCTGTTGGTCCGTCTTTTCACTGGAATGAGCAGGCCGATGTTGATGTAATTTACAATGCAGACAGCATAAATAGTCTGCGATTCACGCAATATCAATTTACCGGGGGAGCACACGGATTGCAGTCGGTATTTTGCCTGGTCATGGACATGAAAAAAGGCCGGGTACTTCAACTGACTGATATTTTTAAGGAAGGATACGAGCCGGCTTTACAAGCAACACTTGAGCAGGAGTTACGGGTGCAATATGATATTCCAGAAGGAGCTTCTTTAAACGGAGAGAAGGGGATTCTATTTAATGCACATTTGCCTATAAGTTCAAACTTCTATCTTACCGGACAAGGCATCGGTTTTGTTTATAATCCTTATGATGTGGCGCCTTACGTGGTTGGTAAAATCGACTTGTATATTCCCTTTAGTAAAATTTCCGGACTGCTTAGGGAATAATTATTATAGCTGGGTTTCTTTTTATAACTTGTGCCACCTAAACTAATAAACATGGAAAATTTTCGCCTGTCTTTTTTAATCGTCATTATAACAGTTATAGCTTTTTCTTCCTGTAAAGAGAAAGAAGGAGCCTCTGCAATAAAGCAAACCTACTTTGGGGTAACCTCTTCGGGTGACTCAGTAAGGGCCTATACCCTGAAAAATAAAAATGGAATAGCGATTACCATTTTAAATTATGGTGGAATTATACAGTCGGTAAAAACGCCCGATAAAAATGGAAAAATGGGAGATATTGTAATGGGTTTCAATTCTATCGAAAAATACCAGGAATATTCTCCTTATTTCGGCGCCATAATTGGTCGGTTTGGAAACCGCATTGCCAAAGGCGCTTTTACGTTGGATGATTCTACTTATCATCTTTATATTAATGACGGCCCCAATTCATTACATGGGGGAAAGGAAGGATTTGATAAGAAAATATGGGAGGTAAAACCTTTCACTACGGACAGCACAGAGGGATTGAAGCTACACTATCTTAGCCCCGATGGAGAAGAAGGATATCCCGGTAACCTTGATGTACACGTTACTTACACGCTGAACAACAACAACGATCTCCGCATGGACTACGAAGCTACTACCGACAAGCCTACCGTTCTGAATCTGACTAATCATTCTTATTTTAACTTTAGCGGCGGCAGGGATAGCATAAATAATTATCAGTTAATGTTAAATGCGGACCGCTTTTTACCAGTGGATTCCACCTTAATCCCGACAGGTGTTTTAGAGCCTGTAGCCGGTACGCCAATGGACTTTTTGAAGCCGGTACAAATAGGTTTGCATATTAATGATACCGCAAAACAATTGAAGATCGTAGGAGGGGGATATGATTTTTGCTGGGTATTGAATGATCCCGGTAATCTAAACCAGGTGGCGGCAAGTGTAGTTGATCCGGAAACCGGCCGTACCTTAAAAGTATATACCACCGAACCGGGTATTCAATTTTACTCCGGAAACTTTCTGAACGGTTCTTTTACAGGCAAGGATGGAGTAGCCTATGCCAAGCACTCGGCCGTAGTTTTAGAAACAGAACATTTTCCGGATTCCCCCAATCAGCCCAATTTTCCTTCAACAGAATTAAAGCCCGGCGATACTTTCCACTCTACAACTATCTTCCAATTCGGGGTAAAGGAGTAATTTTGTAGTATGCGAAAGTATGAGGACACCTGGCGACACAAAGGCATGCGCTCCAAACTGGTAGAAACACTGCGGGAAAAAGGAATTACTGACGAAAAGGTGCTGGAGGCAATAGAACAGATTCCACGTCATTTTTTTATGGATACCGCTTTTGATGCTATTGCTTACGAAGACCGGGCCTTTCCCATCGGGGAGGGGCAAACCATATCCCAACCGTACACGGTAGCCTATCAGACCCAACTGATGGAGCTGAAAACCTTTGATAAAGTATTGGAAATTGGTACTGGTAGCGGATACCAGGCAGTTGTGCTTGCCACAATGGGAGCCTCTCTTTTTACGATTGAACGACAGAAAAAATTATATAACACCATAAAGCAGTCTTTCATCCGACAGAAATATCCTGCTATCAAATTCTTTTACGGAGATGGTTATTTAGGGCTTCCGACTTATGCTCCTTTTGATAAAATACTGATTACAGCCGCAGCACCTTCTATTCCTGAGAAACTTTTGCAGCAGCTAAAGGTCGGCGGCATTATGGTGGCTCCTATCGGCGACAGGAAAGGGCAGAAAATGTACCGGATTACCAAAACAGAAGAAAACAATTTTGACCAGGAAACATTCGATAACTTTTCATTTGTACCAATGCTGCAGGGGAAGGAAGGCTGACTTCTATATTCAAAATATTGCTTATGGCTTATCAAATCAAAGGAAGAATTCAGCATTATGCCTGGGGCGGTTTCGATTTTCTGCCCGCCTTACTGCATCTTAAAAACAGCGATCACCAGCCTTTTGCCGAATATTGGCTGGGGGCCCATCCCAAAGCTGCTTCGGAGCTTCTGTTGACGGATAACTCCAAAATACCGTTAGATGCTTTTATCGCACAGAAACCTGAGCAATATCTGGGAAAAGAAACTGCAGAACGGTTTGGCCGTTTACCCTATTTGTTTAAAGTGTTGGATGTTCGTGACATGTTGTCTATACAAGTTCATCCTTCAAAGGAAGAAGCAGAAAAGGGCTTTGCCCGGGAAAAGGCTTCCGGCATTCCGATGGATGCCCCCGGCAGAAATTATAAGGATGACAACCACAAGCCGGAAATGATGGTGGCGCTGAGTGAATTTTACCTGTTGCATGGTTTCCGGGAAGAAAAGACGCTGGTTGAGCAATTAAAAAACAGCCCTGAATTAAAACCACTGCTGCCGGTATTTGAAACAGGAGGATATAAGGAGCTTTATGGCAAAGTCATGCGTATGCCACAGCCGGAGGTTAACCGGATACTGTCCCCCCTGCTTCAACGTGTTCTGCCACTTTACGAGGACAATAAACTGTCTAAAGAACAGAGTGATTTTTGGGCTGCCCGTGTATTGGATACAGGGATGACCACTCCGGAAAAGGTGGACCGCGGAATTTTTTCCATTTATTTCTTCAACATTTTACATCTGAAGCCCGGAGAGGGTATCTTTCAGGGAGCAGGTATCCCTCATGCTTATCTGGAAGGTCAAAATATGGAACTAATGGCTAACTCGGATAATGTGCTGCGGGGAGGGCTTACCGCTAAGCATGTGGATGTAGATGAATTGCTGAAACATGTCCGATTTGAGGGGGTTCATCCTCAAATTATAAAAAGCGTATCTGATTCAAAAATAACAACCTATCCTTGTCCGGTTCCGGACTTTAAATTGTCTCAAATTCGGCTTTCAAAAGGAGAGACCCTGGAATTAACGAGTTTCTCTGTAGAGATTTTGATGGTACTGAAAGGAACGGTTGTCCTCAAAAATGAAAAGGGGCTTATTCTATCTAAAGGGGAAGCAATCTTAATGACTGCCGGAGAAAGAATAACCATAGAAGCAAAAAAAGAGGTCTTGATGTACCAGGCAGGCGTAGCAGAATAGCTCTTCGATTGTTCTCCGGCTGCCTGAAAGTGCGTTGTTGCTTTGTATATCGAAAAAATTACCATTTTATTTGCAAGTATAATGACAAAGAGAGGGCAGGATGATTTAGTTTTGCCTCTTTTTAAAGAACCGGTTATGGATTCCATTCAGTTTTTGATAGACTTTGTTCTGCATATTGATGATCATTTGTTACTGATTGTCAAAGACTATGGGGCTTGGGCTTATGCGATTTTATTTCTCGTTGTTTTCGCAGAGACCGGCTTTGTAATTACCCCTTTTTTGCCAGGTGACTCTCTATTGTTCGCGGCCGGTGCTCTGGCGGCAACCGGAGTGTTAAATCCAATTTTTCTTGGAGGGTTGCTTTTCATAGCCGCTGTTTTGGGAGACACCATAAACTATTCCGCCGGTTCCTATTTTGGAACGCGGGTTTTCAAAAAAGACGCCCGCATTTTTAAACTGGAATATTTACATAAAACAGAAGGCTTTTTTGAGAAATATGGTGGAAAAACCATTGTTTTAGCTCGTTTTGTCCCGATCGTTCGTACTTATGCCCCGTTTGTGGCCGGAGCGTCGAGTATGAAATATTCCCGATTCGTTTTTTATAACCTTTTGGGTGGGGCCCTGTGGGTAGGCCTTTTTGTAACTATGGGCTACCTCTTTGGTAATTTACCCGTAGTTAAAGAGAACTTCAGTTTAACGGTTTTAGTTATCATTGCGCTCTCCCTGATTCCGATTCTGGTTGAATTCGTTAAAACCAAATACCAAACAAGGAAGGCTATTTGATTCTTAGCCCCCGGAAGGGGGGAGAATATCACTTTTATACCCGGTAAAGGACGAAATGTGAATTTATAATAGAGAACTTATCAAAGTTGAACGATTACATCGTTCTGAAATACAGAGATGTTCATATTCTCCAATGGCAAACAAAAAATGCCAAAGGCGTTAAATTTCGATAATCCCATACAAGTCCAGGGCTATAATCCGTCTGTCCTTTCTGAACTCCGTCAGGAGTTCAACTTTTGTTTCTGTAAGACCTCTTCTTATGCCTTGCAGAGTATAACTCTATATTTCAACCAGCTATTAAAACGATTTTCCTGTATGGAAGAGGAAGAAATAAATTTTTCTGTAACTTTGTAATAAATCTTTCCTTATGAGCCACGATAATAAAAAACGCATGTATTGGGTGATACCGGCTGTTCTTATTTTGGCAGCTGCCTTTAGTCGTTTGCTTCCTCATCCATATAATTTTTCTCCCATTGCCGGTATGGCTTTGCTGGGAGGAGCCGCTTTTCAGAATAAAAAACTGGCTTTTCTGCTGCCCCTCGGCGCTTTATTTTTATCGGATATCTGTTTCTCCTTATTTACAAATGTCCCCGGTTTTTACGGAATAAGCCAGGTAATCAATTATGCTGCTTTTGCGCTTATCGTGGTGTTGGGGATGGTTTTTATCAAGAAGAAAAAAGTCAGCAACATTATTTTGACTTCAGTGGGAGCCTCCTTCATGTTTTTTATGATATCCAATTTGGGAGTCTGGGTTACGGCCGCAGGAATTCCCCCTTATACGGCAGATGGTGCAGGGCTGTTGAATACCTATATCCTCGGGATTCCTTTTCTGGGAAATACGGTTGTGGGTGATCTCTTTTATAGCGGGGTTCTATTTGGAGCCTATGGCCTGATCACGCATTATTCCGGGGCTAAAGAGCGCAGCCGGGCAATTGTTTCCTGATCAGGATTCCTCTTTGTAGTGGTTAAATGCATTTGTCAATATGTTTTCCAATTCTTTAAACTTACATTTCAGGGACTGGGAAGAGATGGCTATGGGCGAGCCGCATAAATCCAAATTGCCTTTTAACCACCAGATTTTTGATTTCTCCGTGGCTTTTGCAATGTAATCCTCCGGGTTCTTAACCATAACAATCATAAACCGGTTGGAGGTGATTTTCTTTTGCCGGATTTCGGTGATGTCTTCCCATTTAATCAATCCTATGCTGGCTTCCGTAGAGTGATCTGTTATGCCGGTTATGTCAATCAGCAGTCCCGGGCCTTTCTGTTGTAATTTAGGAATATAAGCGCCTAAAAAATAGCCGAAGACTATCAGACTGAGGAAGCCTAATATCCTGATGATAAGGGGGTTGTGTATTAATGGACTTATAAAACTGGCAGGCGCAATGACGAAGAGAAAGCCAAGCGCTATAAAAAGTACACATCCGAGCGTATGCCACCATAATTTGCCTTTGCTTAGGGGAATACTAATTGGTTCACCGCTCATGAATTTCTGTTTTTAAATAAGCTCAAATATAGGCTTTATCTACTTCTTCACACGTTTTTCAACCATGCTTATGGGGCAAATGATTTGCCGGCTCATGGGTTTTCCATCCCGGTAAGTGATTACGCGTATTTCGTTAGTTCCTTTAGGAATGGCTAAAGGCTTGCCTTCATACTTCGGTGAAAAGTTATCAGGATTCGTACCATCGAAACGATAATAAATATTCAGCCCCGGAATCTGGGTAGTTAGCTTTACTTTAAGGGAGTCATTGGTATCTTTCACTCCTGTAATAATGGGCTGGTACTGGCTGTGTGCATATTTAACCTGTGCAACATCCATATATTTGAAACGAGCTTCCATCCTTTGGACAAAGTCCGGCCAGTTCTTTTTATCTTGTGGAGACCAATATACTTCTGCTAAAGCCATAGCACGCGGCCAGGTCATATATTCGGCATGCCGGTCGTTGGGCAATCTTTCAGACCATAAATTTCCCTGGCCTCCCAGAATGTATTTGGGATCTACGCCTTCGGGTACTGGATCCCATTCGTAGCTGGTTTTCAAACGTAGCATGCCATACGTTTTGGGTTCTGCCAGCGGATCCCCCTGGTACAAATCCAGGTAGGCTTTTCCCCATGGGCTCATAACTACCTTATGGCCCATTTTTGCCGCTTTGGTGCCTCCCTTCATTCCCCGCCAACTCATTACTGCTGCTTCCGGCGCCAGGCCGCCTTCTACAATTTCATCCCAGCCAATCATCTTTTTACCTTTTGAAATAATGATCTTTTCCAGTTTTTTCTCAAAATAACTTTGTAACCCTTCCAGGCTGGTAATGCCTTCTTTCTTCATCAGGGCCTGGTCTTTCGGGCAGTTTTTCCAAAAACCTTTGTAGGCTTCATCACCTCCCACATGAATGTACTCACTGGGAAATAATTGAGCAATTTGCGTGAATATCTTATCCAGTATCAGCCAGGTTGAGTCGTTATTGACACAAAGTACATTATCCTCTTTTTTATAGAAAGAACTCCCGGGGTTTACGGAATATTGTTTTTTTGTGCAGGAAAGGTTGGGGTAGGCCGCAATCAGAGCCAGGCTGTGGGCGGGAACGTCGATCTCGGGAACCACGGTTATAAAACGTTTTTTGGCATACTCCACAACCTCCCGAATATCTTTTTGGGTATAATAGCCACCATAAGTTGCTTTTTCTCCGGGTTGGGGGGCTTCATACTTTCCCCAGTTTTCAATCCCGGTACGGGGTACACGCCAGGCGCCTACAGAGGTTAGTTTTGGAAGTCCTTTTATTTCTATCCTCCAGCCCTGATCATCTGACAGATGCCAATGAAAAACATCGTATTTATACTTAGCCATTTCATCTATAAAAGATTCTACAAATTTTTTGGAGAAAAAATGACGGCTTACGTCCAGCATCAATCCGCGCCATCCGAAGCGAGGATAATCCATTATTTCTACAGCGGGAAAGTCCCAGTTTTCATGATTAACCGGAGCTGTAGCTTCGATTTCCGGAGGAAGCAACTGCATCAGCGTTTGAATGCCGTAAAATATGCCTCGTGGGTCATTAGCCGCTAACACGATACGGCTGTTGTTGACAGAGAGCGTATATCCTCCGCTGTCCAGTGTGGTATTGGGTGTTTTATTTAATTTCAAATAAATTGCATTTTCCGCATCTGTCTTTTGTTTCTGCCGGACCTGGAGTGGATAACCGGTTGGCGTTTTAAGCATTTTGAGCAACACACCGGCTACATCCGCCAGTTTTTTATCCTGATAGACAATGGTGGTGTGGGTATTGAGCCGGAAATGCCCATCCAGCTTTTTTATGGATACCGGCTCAGGAATGATATGTATAGAAGAAGAGGTGGATTGTGCTGAAGAAAAATGCAGCGAAAGAATCAATACAAGAAGGAATAGGCCCGTTCTTTTCATTGGTAATTAATTTGTGGTTGATGTTAAAAAGTTATCGGTCTTCGAGTTTGAGAACTTTCCGTTCTCCATGTCCCGTATATTCGCTCAGGGGCCGGATAATTCGGTTGTTGGCTTGTTGCTCCATGATGTGAGCACACCAACCGGCTACCCGGCTCATGACAAAAATAGGGGTAAACATTTCAATATCAAAGCCCATCATATAATATGCCGGCCCGGCTGGGAAATCCAGGTTGGGGTAAATATTTTTTTCTTCCAGCAGGGTTTTTTCCAACTCATCGGCAATTTCCAGCCATTTTTTCTCGCCTGTAAAATCTGCCATCTTTTGGGCATATTTTTTCATGGTAGGTACGCGGCTGTCTCCATTTCTATATACCCTGTGTCCAAAACCCATGACTTTTTTCTTGTTTTTCAGCGCGTCCAGCATCCAGTCACGGGCTTTTTCAGGATTCTCAATTTCCTTGAGCATGTGCATGACCTGTTCATTGGCTCCGCCGTGTAAAGGTCCTTTAAGCGCGCCGATGCCTCCAACTACGGCGCTGTATATATCGCTGGTTGTACTGGTAATCACCCGGGTAGTAAAGGTGCTTGCATTAAAACTGTGCTCTGCATAAAGGATCAGGGAAGCGTCAAAGGCTTTAATAACATCTTTGCCCGGAACCTTACCAAAGCACATCTGAAAAAAGTTTTCTGCAAGGGTTACACCCTGTTGAGGAGGGATATATTCCAGGCCTTTTTTATGGCGATAAGAGGCTGCAATGATAGCGGGTATCTTTGCCAGCAGTCTTAGGAACTTATCCTGGTTGGTTGCGGGACTATCATCCCATATCCGATCATCTTCCATCCCTAAAAAACTGACCCCTGTCCGCAACTTGTCCATAGGATGGGCTGCGCCCGGGAATAAGCTTATGGATTGTAACAGGGCTTCACTCAGCGGACGATAACTTTGTTCTTTTTCGGTAAATGCACGAAGTTGGGCGGCGTTTGGCAAATCATCATGGGTAAGCAGATAAGCGACTTCCTCGAAGCGGCAAAGTTCGGCCAGATCCTGTACTTTATACCCCCGGTAAACGAGTGAATTGATTTCCGGTACTACTTTGCTGATGGTGGTATCATCTGTAATAACTCCTGCCAGACCTTTGGGCGCCCTGATTTTATTGTCTTTCGTATTTGCCATAGCATTATTGATTTTTGCCAAGTTCAAAATTAAACAGGCTTTTATCGTATTTGTTGTAATCCTCGTAATGAAGAAGTTGGTATAATTGACTTCGTGTTTGCATTTCTCCTAAGACCGCCTCTTGTGAACCTTCCTGCAGGATCGTCTTTAACCCTTTTTCTACCGCATGAAGGGCCAGACGTTGGGTGGTGACCGGATAAATTACGATGTTATACCCTAAATTTTCCAAGGTCTGTCTGGAAAGCAGTTTTGATTTTCCAAATTCCGTCATATTGGCAAGCAAAGGAACGTTTATCGCTTTCCGAAAGGCTTCAAATTCTTTTTCGTCAGCCAGGGCTTCCGGGAAGATCAGGTCGGCACCGGCATCAACATAAGCCTTTGCCCGGTTAATTGCTTTGTCGAGCCCTTCAACCGAGCGAGCGTCTGTTCGTGCAATTAATAGGAAATTCTTATCTGCCCGAGCCTCAGCGGCAGCTCTAACTTTTTGTCCCATTACCCCAGTAGAAACCAATTCTTTATTGTCCAGATGTCCACAACGTTTCGGATTGATTTGGTCTTCAATATGGCATCCTGCAATCCCCAGGTATTCGAGTTCTTCAATGGTGCGCACCACATTCATCACTTCGCCAAATCCGGTATCAATATCCATAATTGTCGGCAGAGCGGTTACCCGGGCAATAGCTGATGCAAACTGACTGACTTCGGTTAACGTAGTTAATCCAATATCGGGCAATCCGTTGGTATTGGCCATAACGCCGCCAGAGACATAAATGCCATCAAATCCTAACTGTTCTATCAGGAGAGCCACAAGCGGATTGTAAGCGCCGGGAAATTGTAAGAGTTTCCCCTCCCTAAGTTGTTCTCTCAAGCCGGCTCGTTTCTCTTGCGGGGTAATCGGTTTTATGGTCATCAGAATATTCCTTTCAAGTTGGTTTCCGGGTGTTTTATTCTCGATTCTTCTATTTGAACATTGAGGTATTTGACTCCTTCTGCATCCAGCAATTTTAAATTTTCAGCGGCTTTTAAAAAGCGATCTCTTTCCACGGGGTCTATTTTATCCCGGGTGAGGGTATCGAATTTTTCAATATAGTTTTCCCGCTTAAAGGGGCGGGCGCCAGAAGGGTGGGCATTGGCACAGGCTAACTCATCTTCTACAACGCTTCCGTCTTTCATGGTGATGATCACATGCCCCCCAAATCCTTTTTTATCGGGATCGGAGTCGTGATACATTTTGGTCCACTTTCCCTTTTCTATGGTACTGATTTTTTTCCAGAGCGCTACTGTCTCCGGACGCTGTGCCCGTTCCGGAGTATAGCTGTCTATGTGATGCCATTTGCCATCCTCCAGCGCTACGGCGAAGATGTACATAATGGAATGATCCAGGGTTTCTCGCGTGGCCTGTGGATCAAATTTTTGGGGATCATTGGAGCCGGTGCCAATAACATAGTGCGTGTGATGAGAAGTTTCAATAAGAATATGGTCTATATCAGTAAAATTGCTGATTTTCTCCCGCATCCTAAAGGCCAGGTCTATCAGCGCCTGACTTTGATACTCCGCTGAATGTTCTTTGGTATAGGTCTCTAAAATAGCTTGTTTTTCTTCTCCCGGTTCCGGCAGGGGTACTTCATAACTCGCCTCTGGGCCATCCAGTATCCAGGCGATGATGGAGTCTTCTCCTTCATAAATGGGAGAGGGACTTTTTTCTCCCCGCATGGCCCGGTCCACCGCTTCAATAGCGAGTTTGCCACTGTGGGCGGGTACAAAGGCTTTCCAGCTTGAAATTTCCCCTTTGCGGCTTTGCCGTGTGCTGATGCCGGTGTGTACGGCCTGCTGAATAGCCTGGTAGGTAGTTTCTGTATCCAGGTCAAGCAATGCACAAATACCTGCTGCCTGTGCCGGCGCCAGATGAGCCGCATGGTCAATCTTGTGTTTATGAAGACAAATCCCTTTGACCAGGTTTACCTGTATTTCATAAGCGGCAACAATCCCTGCTATGACCTCCATACCGGCACGGCTCATTTGCTGGGCCACCGCGATTATCGGTGGGATATTGTCTCCCGGATGGCTGTAATCAGCCGCCAGGAAGGTGTCATGAAAGTCCAACTCACGTACGGCAACTCCATTCGCCCAGGCCGCCCATTCGGCATGAAGGTTAAGCGTATTTTTTTGCCCGAAGATATTGGCACCCTCCTGGGCCCGGGGATGGGCCAGCGCCTGCTCCCGGGCAGCAATAACCGGTTTCCTGTTCAGAGAGGCTACGGCTACGGAGGCATTATCTATAATGCGGTTAATCACCATTTCCACTACTTCGTCACTAATGGGCGCTTTATCTACAGCAACTTTTGCCAGCTTCCAGGCCAATTGATCTTCCTTAGGTAAATTGGCCTTGCTGGGATATACCTTTACCTCATGTTTTTTCATTCTTTAGGGATAATTTTAAAAGAAAAAGACAGGGTAAAGATATTACAAAGAAAGGAGGACTAAAAATATATTCCTTATCCCCTGGAAATGCCAACCCCATTGTTCCATAGAGTAAGACTTAACGAAATACGTTCCTTTTTTTCAGCGCTATTATTTTTGGAACTGTTTCTTCCATCTTGTACAGTTTAATTGGTCTATTTCATCGAAGTGTTTGTCATTGCTTATTAATTTTGGATAAAATTCCTACAAAATCATAAATGCCTGGTTTTGTCTTCTCAGTTTTCCTCATTTTCAAAATGGTTTCAAGCGCTCTTAAAATTTTTCTCTTTTGACTTTTAAGATTTCTTCCATAAATCGTAATTTCCTTACTTCGGAATACATAGCTACCTCCTGTTTTTCTATAATGCTACAAAATATAGCTAATTATATTCCGGAGATTCTTCGGGTATTCATGGAGCAGATTTGAAAAGAAGATTGCCGAGGATTAGCCTCGAGCGTGAGTAGAGGGATAATTAAATTTCCACTATGATCCGCTTCCCTCCGGCTTCTCTTGTCCAGACGGTTTCAATATCTTCCAGTTTCTCCTTTTGAAGATCAAATTTTAACCGGCCCTCGGCAGCCAGTTGAAATAGCTCTGGTAAAATCTCCTGGTTGAATTTTCGAAACTCTTCCTGCGTGTAGCTTCCCAATCCTGCACCTATAATTTCAGTTTTGCCACTTCTCAGGTTGTTGGAACTCAGGGTGATTTCATCCCCTGACAGAGAGCCTGCTGAAATGATTTTTGTGGGATGCTCCGGTGCCTTTCCTCCTTCCCGGAAGAGCCCTTTTAGGATTAGTGCTGTTGGGCGCCCCCATAAATAATCAATAACTATTTGAATCGGTGATTTTCTCTCAATTTGTTTCAGGTGCTTCAGAAAGACTTCCTCTTCCTGTTGGGTGGAAACCAATTCGTCTGCTCCCAGTTCTTTTAATTTATCTTCCCTGCCTTTGATGTGGCCGGTCACAATTATCCTGCCGGCACCATAATGTTTAGCCAATTGTATGGCCAGCTTTCCCGTCACCCCTGTTCCGCCGTTTATTAATACAGTGTCTCCATCCTTTAATTGTCCTTTCACCTTTAAGGGCAGGTAACTCCCCAGGGCAGCGTTGGGAATGGCGGCTGCAATATCCCAATCCAGCCTTTCAGGAAGCCTGACAAACTCATCTTCCGAAATACTTGCTCTTTCTGCCAGCGTACCGGTATGGCCTTTTGCATAAACTTTGGAACCATCTTCCAACGTACCAACCCCATCCAGCCCGACAACGACCGGAACCTTATTATAACTGGCGTAATGTTTGCCGCTGGCCAGGAATTTATCAATATTCTTGAGGGCAACAGCATGCAGGTTCATGATGATTTCTCCACCGGAAAGAGTAGGTTCTTCAAAATCTTCATATACGGGAACCCCTCCCAATTGTTTTAAAACGGCTGCTTTCATAGTGGTTGAATGGTTGTATGGTTAATATGAATATATGGTTGAATGGTTAAATGCTAAGGTAAGCTTTTTAGCGGGAAACTCATGAATGGCGTTACTCAATCTGTTTTGTGTCTCCTGTTTTACAAAGTCGAAAATCAGTTGATTTACCCGGTTGATTTCATCCGGTATAATGGTATGCCCCATGTTTTTATATACCTTTTCAGTAACCGTTGCTCCAAGGTCTTTTAAAATATTAGTTGATGCATATACGCGTTCTACCGGCACATGAAAATCGGGATCGCTTGTTCCAATAAAAACAGGGGTTTCTTTGAAATTACCCTTATAATTTTCAGGGTAAATCTTGTCACCTATCAGCCCGCCTGTAAAGGCTGCAATGCCTCCATATTTCGCCGCATGGCGTGCTGTATATTCCAGCGTGAGACAAGCGCCCTGTGAAAACCCGAGGAAGTATATGTTTTCTTTGGTTATTCCTTCTTCTATAATTTGTATTGTAGCTTTATTTACCAGTCTCAGGGCGGCGCTTAGCCAGGGTTCATTCTCTTCCTGTGGAGCCAGGAAAGAATAGGGATACCAACTATTGTTAGTAGCCTCAGGCGCCACAAGAAGATAATCAGCAACCTTTAAATGATTGGCTACTGACAATATATCCCTTGCATTACTCCCTCTGCCGTGAAGCATGATTAATGCTTTTTTGGGGTCATCCAGGTTTCCTGCCCGTATGATATTTTCTTTATGCATGCTTATATTTTGATAGATCATAGTTTAAAGGGGGCAATTGTTCTTCCAGTGTTTCTCTTTGCCACTCAAATGTTGCGGGAAGCATAAGTTCATCTCCCAATGTTTCGAAAGGTTCATCAACTGTAAACCCCGGCCCTGTGGTGGCGACTTCAAAGAGTACTCCTCCGGGAGTTCTAAAGTAGAATGATTGAAAATATTTCCGGTCCAGAATATAAGTTACCTCCAGGCCTCGGTTTCTGATTTGTTCCCGAATGGTAAATTGTGTATCTCCATCCGGTGTAGCAAAGGCAATATGGTGTACTGTTCCACTTCCTTTTAACCCTTTGGGGGTATCTGAGACAGATAAAATATCAATGTAGTTACCAGGTTCATCCTGAACTGCATAGCGGGAACGGTTGCCTTTTTCAGTGAGGAGATGATAGTCCATCTGGTTCATTAGTAACGCTCCCGTTCGGCCATATCCTTTCTCCCATATTTCCACATTGTAAAACCCTCTGATCGCATTTTCTTCTTGGATTCTTCCGTTGGAGTATGCTTTCCGATGATCCTTATCGTTAAAGACCAACTCCAGCCCCAGTCCGTCCCGATCTTCAAAATAAACGAACACTTCCTCTTCCAACCTTTCCTGCGGGTGTTTGTAGGGCACATTGAATTTTTTAAACCTTTCCAACCAGAAATTCAGAGAGTGGAAAGGGACAGAGAAGGTGGTGGTATTCAACATTCCTGTTCCGTGCCTTCCCTGTTTTAAACCTGAATATGGGAAAAAGGTAAGCAGGCTGCCCGGCGCTCCTTCTTCATTGCCAAAATATAAATGATAGACTTTCGGCGCCTCAAAATTGACCGTCTTTTTTACCAGCCGCAAACCCAGAATACCGGAATAAAAGTCCAGGCTTTTTTGTGCATCTGTGGAAACAGCAGTTATATGATGAATCCCTGTTATGTGCTTTTGAATACTCATACGGTTTCTACTTTTGGCAGTACATCTTCAATTCTTTTTCTGGCTGGCTCATATTGTGCCGGCAGCATCAAATGACTTCCCAGGGCTTCTAAAGGCTCATCTATGGTAAACCCCGGGTTTTGAGTGGCTATTTCAAATAAGACACCGCCCGGTTCCCGGAAATAAACGGAGTAAAAGTAATCCCGGTCAATTTTAGGAGTAGGCCTCAGCCCCGCCGCCATAATCTTTTCTCTGACGGCCATTTGGGTTTCTTCATTTTTGACACAGAAGGCTATATGATGAACTGTGCCGGCTGCATTATGTCCGTTTTTACCCTTCTCATCCAGTTGAATATCCATAAAGGATGCAGTAGGAGCAGCTTCTGTCTTAAAACGATACCGTTGACCTTCCCGGGCAACCTGTTCATATCCTAATATTTTCGTTAAGACCCGGGCAGTAAGAGTTAAGTCTTTGAGATTTAAAGTAACATGATGAAATCCACGAATTGCTACTTCTTCTCCTATTTCTTTAGTAATCCAGGGTTTACGGTTATCTTCTTCCTGAGGAATTACCAGCGTCAGGCGAAGCCCATCCGGGTCAGAAAAGGAAAGGCCGGTTTCTCCAAATCGTTCAACAAGCGCCTCTTGTTGAACTTTATATTGAGCCAGTCTTTTTTTCCAAAAGTCAAGACTTCCTTCCGCTACTGAAAAGGCAATTTCAGTGGCCATACCGGTTCCATTGTGCCCCTGCCCTATTCCTTCCCAGGGGAAAAATGTCAAAATTGTTCCGGGTGCTCCTGTTTCATTTCCAAAATAAAAATGATAACTTCCGGGATCATCAAAATTGACTGTTTTCTTAACAAGCCGAAGTCCTAAAACCTTAGTATAAAAGGTATAATTCTGTTGTGCATCATTGGCAATGGCTGTAATGTGATGCAGCCCTAAAATATGATTAGACATAATAAAATTTTAAATTATTCCAGGTAACCAAATTTTCCGGTGTTAAATTCATTAAAGGCTTCTACCAGTTCTGCTCTGCTGTTCATGACGAAGGGGCCGTGGGCGGCAATAGGCTCTTTTATGGGTTCTCCGCTCAACACCAGGACCAGCGCGTTTTCCTGCGCCTCAATTGTGAAATCCATTCCATCATCTCCCATTAATACAAAATGATTAACCGGGGCTTCTTTTTCATCATTCACGCGTATTTCGCCTTCCAATACCAATAAGGCGGTTGCATATTTCGCCGGAAAAGAAAAATCGGCTCTGCCTCCTTTATTGAGCCTGGCGTTAAAAAGATTTACGGGGGTAAACGTTTTTGCAGGCCCCTGGGTTCCCAGGTAGTTACCAGCCACTACTTCTACCGTACCGGCTCCATTGTCTAATATTTTTTTAGCCATCTCGCCGGCTTTAATAGTCTGATAGCGGGGAGGGTGTTTTTTGTCTTTTGCAGGCAGGTTTACCCAAAGTTGTACCATCTGAAAATCTCCTCCGGTTTTACTGAAACTTTCTTCGTGAAATTCTTTGTGTAAGACCCCACTCCCGGCAGTCATCCATTGTACATCTCCTTCCTGAATGACCCCACCGCCGCCGCTGCTGTCATGGTGTGCTACGCTTCCTTTATAAGCTATGGTGACGGTTTCAAAACCCTTGTGTGGGTGCACCCCTACGCCACGGAGCGATTCTGTTGGCGGGAAATGATATTTTGAGTTATAATCCATGACCAGAAAGGGATCCATCCGTTGCATGCTAAGCCGGGGAACGCCCGGGATGAATCCATGTACCCTAAATCCATCTCCTACCCAATGAGGGGCAGGCGGCGCAATCACTGCTTCAATTCTTCTTGTGTTCATAATAACTCCTTTTTTATTTTAGCACAAAGATAAAGGAGTAATAAACTGCGGCCATTGATGTAGGTTAAGAAATGAAATGGTGGATTCAACTTCTTCTCCGGAAATTCTTTTGTGCTAGTTCTTTTCGTACCCGGCTCAGACTTTCGGGGGCAATACCCAAGTAAGAAGCGATCATCCATTGGGGCACACGGAGTGGAATATCGGGATAGGTTTTTATGAAAGACAAATAGCGTTCTTCTGCCGTTGCGCTTAACAATTCATAGATGCGGGCGGTTTGATGGCGAATATGGTTGTGCAGCAGCCGTTTGTTAAATTCTGAAAATTTTGGAAATCGTTTAGAAAATTGTGTAATAAAATTTTCATCAAGTAGTAAAACACGACTGTCCTCCAGGGCCTGGATAAAATATTTGGCGGGTCGATTAAAATAAGCACTGTCCCGGTCTGTCACAAACCAACTTTCCGGTGCAAATTGCAGTACATGTTCTTTGCCATTTTCATCAATACCATATTTCCGAAGAAGCCCCTTTTCAACAAAAAAGGTGTGTCGGCAGGTATCTCCCTGCATCAATAAGAAAGTATCTTTCGAGAATGTCTTTTCGATGCAATTGGCTACCAATGCCTGAATTTCCTGTTCCTTGAGCTCAAGGTTTGAAGTTAAAAAAGCCGTAAAGGTAAAGGGCTGCATTGTCTAACGTTTTATTATGGAGTAGGCGGGGATTTGTAATCACTAATTAACTGCATTCGCACTCATCCCTTCTTTCGGATTTAAAAGAATTAATTTCTTGTATTGCTTATAACGATGGAAAATATCCCGTACATAATTATAGGGCACCATTCCTCTTACCAGTCCGTGGCGTACTTCAGGCCTCGAAAAATATTTGTGTTTTCTTAATTTCAGAAGAGCCTCTTCTACATTGTCATCCCAAAGATGGGGATCATCTCCAAGCGCCTTTGCCAGCCGTTGCGCATCCAAAATATGTCCCACTCCGGCATTGTATGCTGCCAGGGAAAATTTGATTCGTTGAATGCTGTCTGTAATCTTATCAAACCGATTATATATCCGCTTGAGATAAGCAGTCCCTCCCTTTATGTTAGCAGCAGGGTTATACAGGTTAGTAATGCCGAGTTCCTGAGCGGTTTCAGGCATGAGTTGCATCAATCCGCCAGCGCCAAGACGCCCTGTGCTTCCCGCGTTAAATTGAGATTCCTGATAAATTTGAGCGCATAACAAGCGCCAGTCCCAACCCATAATTGTTGCATATTTCCGAATGATGCTATCGTAAGGACTTATTTTACCCGAGTATTTACTAAATAAATCACTGGACATTCTGGCACGATAGCTTCTTTTATTTTTAAAATATTTTTTATACAAAGCATGATAAAAATGTTTCTTCTTTGCCTTTCCTATCCAGGTGTTTACAGCTTGTAGCAGTTCTGGTGAATTTTTTCTTACTGCCCAGGCTATGCGTTGCGAAAGACTCAAATCAGTGCCGATATCAAGGATGGGATGATAATATTGATTTACGGATGCGAGGTTGTAGTCTGCAACCGTATATTTTATTTTCCCTTCTGCTACCATATTAATAATGTCGTCTGTTGTGGTGTCTCCCACCACCTGATTCACATAGATGTCTCCCCCAATTTCTTTGGCCAGGTTCATTAACCGGGGATAATAGGAAGTACCTTTGCCTACATACAAAGTATCGCCTATCAATTTGTAAGGATCCCTTATTAACCGGTTACGGATTTTGTATGCGGGTAAGCTTCTCCAGTTTTTGGGTTTACGCTGAACCAGTACTTGTCGTGTTAAATAAAGGTAATGTGTAAAAGCAATATGCTCTTTTCTGGCTTTAGTGATAGTCAGCCCAAAGGCGATAATGTCTCCGGCTCCGGAATTGAGTAATTTAAATACATCATTAAAACTTTTGGCCACGACGATATTCATTTTCAAGCCCAGGCTCCCGGCCAGATGTGCAGCCATTTCATATTCATAACCCATAGGTAAACCCCGGTATAAAAAATAGCTGGTAGAATTGTAAAGGGTGATGACATTCAATACACCCTCTTCTTTAATTTGAGGTAAGTCCCGAACGATTTTTGCAGCATTTCTATTTTTCTTCCCCTTCTTCCCCCCGCTACACCCACTAAGCCATAACAGGCTTAAACCAATAGCAATCAATAAATTATTTCTTTTATAAAAAGATTTCATGAGCTCAAACGGTGTAGTAATCTACCTTAAAGCTACGATATTTTGTAACGATTTCCTAATAGGTTACAAATCTCCCTCAAAAAAGGCCGCACTGCTCCCAATCCAGATGGAGCCTGTCTTATTGAGATCCACACTAACCATTTCTGCTTTGGTCATCCGGACGATGTGAACCATTAGTTGCGGCTTCTTTTCCCCTTCCGGCCGGCCAAAGAGCATCCGAATTTCTGCTTTTGAATAATCTCCATTTATATCCAGAAAAGCGGGAGCATATTTTACTTTTTTTTGCAAAATAAAATTTTGTGGATCCTTTATGTTATCCAAATCTTGTTTGGTTGGATGGAGATTGATCCCGCTGCCGGCAAAGGAGAATAGCGGTTTCAAAACATAATCGGAGAGGTTTAAATCTCGCGGAGCCTCTTTTAAATAATAGCTTTTGGGAACATATCTGTGGTTCAGCCTGGGCAGGATAAATTTGGAAATCTTGAAAAACCAGTTTGGGTGCGTTACCCAGGTAACATCCACTTCATCGGTAAGGTGAAATTGAGTTTCCAAATCGGGATAATGACTGAGTTCATCGAAGATGACCCGGTTATAAATCCTTTTTATTGGAATTTTTTTTCCCTGATTTTTATAAAAAAGTTGTCGCCCTTCTTTTAGTATATCTGTAAGCCCTACCGTTTTTATTCCTAAATACTTTTCCGTGAGGGCGAAGTCAATAGCGGTTTTTTGCTTTTCGGGAAACAATTCCAGCAGAATCACATTTTCCGGGTGCTCCGGGCCAACGATTATTTCTTTAAAGAGCCGGATGTATTCTTCTTTATTCCGGCGAAGCTGCAATTGATTCAAAAAGGGATAGATTTTTCTCAATTCCAGGCCATATTGATATTGAAAGGCATATAGAGAAGGGAAGGCCTGTAGCTCAATTAGCTGCGGCTCAAAGGCTCCGGAAGCATTTTGACAGATTCCGAAATCGAGCGCCAGAAAGTGGCAGTGAGCATCGTCTCCCGGAACTTTGTTGTTGTCGGGGATGGCTTTGTTTAATTCTTCTGCTGAAAAGGAATCAATTTGCCGTATGAGCGAATCAGCTGTTTCTTCCAGCTTGTTCTGAAAACTTTTGGAGATAAAAATCGGGCTTTCGGAGAGCCGGAATCCCGGTGCTATACCGGCTTCATCCGTGAGCGTTGAGATGAGCTTTAAATAATTTTCTTCGCTGAAAGCCTCATTAAATAGTTTTCTGAATTCTGGTACCACGGCTTTAATTTACAAATGAATAAATTTATCCCACACAAGCCATTTCCCGCGTCAGTTCAGTGGAGGCAAAAGCTAAAAAACCCGGAAGCACTTCTCTGCGGGTTAACACTACTTTATCTTCATCATCTATCCGGTCAATTGTTTCCTGGTATTTGTCTATTCCATGTTCTGAAATGATGGCATTTCTGTACTGATCCACTTTTAAGGCTCGTAGAAAACCTTCCGGGTTGGCTTCCGGATGGAATTGAGTTCCTACTATTTCTTTTGAGAAACGAATGGCCATAACTGCTCGTTCATAGGGCACATAGGGGCGGATTTTCTCCAGGCAGATCACCTCCATTCCCTTCTGCTCCAGCTTTTCTGTTTTTGGCTGTATCACCTGATAAGCCCGGGAATCCACTGAATAAAACGGGTCCGGGAGGTTTTTCAACAAGGAATCCTTACGCCCTGCTGCGGTTTTATGAATAGGCATTACGCCGAAGGAATAGGAATGCCTTTCTGTAACCTCGGCAATATCCCAATGTACACAAGCCACCTGGAAAGAGTGGCAAATCAGAAATAGGTATTTTTTGTCTATGTTTTGTTTGTTATAGTTCCAGATACCATCTATAAATTGATAAAAGGGTTTTTCCCATTCCAATCCTTCGCTATGTGGGTTTCCCGGCCCGCCGGAAGAGATGAAGATGTCAAAATCTTCGATAGCGGGAATCTCATTTTTGTATCTTACATCGAACTTTTGAAAATAAACGTCTTCCTGAGAATGGGCTTTGAAAGCTGCTGCAATTTCTACTATATTGCCCATTCCCTGGTTAGGGTGGTTGTTGTTCATATCCAAAAGAGCCAGTCTGATCATATTTTTATCCTTTATTATTTTATTTAAGGATGCAAAATTATCGAAAAAAGCTAAGTAGTACTTAGCGGGATGCTGATTCCGTATTCGGTTTCTGCGATCATGTAATCCACCACCTTTTTTAAATCTCCGGTTTCTTCAAAAACTTTTAGCTGCCGATCCGCGCCGGTCCCCTGTTTCATGATCTCCCAGGCATACTCTACCTCCTTTCGGCTATCCAATTCATCCACTACATCATCTATAAAATCCAGGAGTTCTTTTAAGAGCGCCTTATAGGGCACATTGGCTTCTTTCCCAAAATCTATCAATTGGGCATGAATGCCGTCTTTGGAGGCACGCCATTTATTTTCGTTGAGTAGCAGGCGCCGGTAAGGCCGGTAGGTGATATTGCTTTGATGCATTTTATAAATTTTAGCAGTCAGTGCCTGCATGATGGCGGCCAGGCAGATGGTTTCCTCCAAGCGGAGGGGCATATCACAAATTCGGAATTCTATAGTCGGATAGAAGGGATGCACTCTCAGGTCCCACCATATTTTCTTGGCATTATCAATGGTGCCCGTTTTCACCATAAGGTTTACGTAGGCATCAAACTCGGCCAAACTGTCAAAATAACTGGGAAGCCCCGTACGGGGGAATTTTGCAAAAATCTGACTTCGGAAAGATTTGAACCCTGTTTTTCTGCCCTTCCAAAATGGGGAACTGGTGGATAGCGCATACACGTGAGGCAGGAAATAACGCATGACATTTTGAATCCGGATTCCTTCTTCCCGGTTGGGAATTCCAATGTGCACATGCAATCCAAAAATGAGGTTTCCCCGTGCCACATCTCCCATGTCATTTACGATCTTGTCATATCGGGCATCTTTGGTTATATGGTTGTTTACCCAGTTGGAGAAAGGGTGCGTACCTCCGCCGGCTACTTTCAGGTTATTCTGATTCGCTATGGTGATTAGTTCTTTCCGTAAGGAGTAGAGTTCTTTCTTTGCCTCGCCCATGTCGTTGCAGACTTTGGTCTCCATTTCTATTACGGATTCGTGCATTTCATGTTTCAAACTTTCTTTCAGGGTCACCTTTCCGCCTTCCAATATTTTTGAAACGTGCGCCACCAAATCCCTTGTTTCGGTATCAATGATTTGATATTCCTCTTCAATCCCTATTGTAAATTTGTGCATGATTCTCGTATTTTTATAAAAAAGAGTTTGCCGAAGTTATGCTCCGGCCATAGACTCTTTTACAAAGTTCCCCCAGGCAATATTGGGTTTCCCCGGAACGTAGGATTGGGCTTTTTCTATCGCCAGTTTGGCTGCATGTTCTACGATCCAGTTAAAATTTTCTTCTCCCACCGAGTTTTTATCTGCATCAGGCGCGGGGTTGCAGAAATCAATGGCATAAGGAATTCCCTCATTTATAGCAAACTCTACGGTATTGAAGTCGTACCCGAGGGCCTGGTTGATTCTGATGGTGTAATCTTGTATGGTTTCCAATAAATCTTCAAGCGCTTTACCCGAAGTCTTGTGTGTGGTTTGGTATCTTAAATGGTGCGGGCTTCTCGGTTCATAAGGCATAATATGAACGTACTTTTTACCGAGGCAATAGACTCTGTAGTAGTCTTCGAAAACAATTTCTTCCTGAACCATCATCACTAAATTTCCGGTTTCTTTCAACTTATTCCAGAGGTCTTCCTTGTTCTCTACCCGGTACACGTTTCTCCAGCCCCCTCCATCGTGTGGCTTCATGTAGGCTGGAAACCCGACATAATTGAAAATATACTCCCAGTCTAAAGGGTATTTTAGATTTCGGAAGGAGGTTCCTTCCGTATTGGCCGGCCGGTCGCTGGAGGGAAGTAAAACGGTTTTAGGTACCGGGATGCCTAATTTGGTCATGAGGGCGTTGTTAAAAAACTTTTCATCTGCACTCCACCAGTGCGGGTTATTGATTACATACGTTCCGTTAAGCGCGGCATTTTTCAAATAAGCGCGGTAAAAAGGAATATCCTGAGAAATCCGGTCTATGATAACAGCATATTCATAATCTGCTCCTTGTTCCAGCTTGTCAATTGAAACCGGCTCGGCATAAATTTCTCCTTTCCCCCATTCATTTACCTTGTCAATAAAAGCCCATGGAAAAGTATCTTCCATTCCAAACAAAATCCCTATTTTTTTTGCCATATTCATTAATTTATAAATTTATAATCTTTGTTTTAAAAGAAGCGTCCAACAAACCTGGGGAAAACCATCCTCCAAAGCGGCCAGTCATGATTTATCCATTTGCTTTCGTCATACCAGTGATTAATCCCTTTTGAGCCTAATATACCTGCCATTTCCCGAGTTTGTTCAAGACAAATATCCTGATCGGAGGTACTTAACACAATGTGCATGTGCTTGTATTTCCAGGCTTCATCGTTTTTGACAAATTCCCTTGGACAATTAAAGTAGATTTGTTCATCGGTATAACCATCCATGAAATCTCTGATGGTAAATGCACCGGAGAAGCAAAATAAATGAGAGACCAAATCAGGAAAACGAAAGGCTATATTGGCGGCGTGGTATCCTCCAAAACTGGCGCCAGCCACCGCTATCCGGTGTGTGCTGTGCTCCCGTTGCAAGTAAGGGATATATTCTTTTAGGATAAATTGAACCCACTGTTCATACCGGTGAATGCGATCGTGTGGAGAGATTCCATTATCATAAAAACTCCAGGAATCTAAAGTTTGTACATTGAATAATTTTATCTTGCCCTGTTCTACAAACCAATTTACGCTGTCGTTTAGATGAAAATCATGGTTTTGGGTGTATGACCCCTGTGAAGTAGGAAACATCAGGATGGGGTGGCCATAGTGGCCCGTCACCTCTACCTTGATACTCATGTTCAAAATATGGGAATAATAATCCGTATATTCGATTTTAGGCACGATTTAAAAATTTCAATTAAAAGAATCAATTAAAAGCAGACAGATTAGATTAATGTTATAAAGAGCATCGTCCTGCTCTCCCGCAGATTGCGCAGATGAACGCAGAGATTGATTTTTAATCTGCGAGAATCAGCGGGATTTGTAGGAAATATTTTGTGCCAGTTTAACCATAACACAACACTAAATGCTTTTTGTAACACCAATATTACACAAAAAGTACTATATAATTAAATTAATTTACTATTTTCTCTTTTTTCGAGCTTTGGCTTCACTTCCGCAGGGTTTTCCGGATTGTCATAATACAACCATTCTACCGCTTTTGGGAACTCCTGTGACCAGTAAAATTCCTGGTGAATACCTTCGGGATTGATGCTGGTTTTAATTTCAAATTCAAAAAGGTTGAGCTTTTCCCACTGCTTCAGTTTTTGTTCGAAGCCATAGATTCGTTCAACCATTTTATCCCCTTCTTTTTTTCCACCATAGAGATATACCTTGATCGGGTAGGGCCTGGAGAATTTCATGAAGGGGAAATTGTTATTGGGCTCCACCCATAAGGAAGGGGAGAAAATAAGCAATTTGCTATAGACTTCGGGATAGAGAAATCCCGCGTAAATACTAATGAGCCCGCCCAGGGAGCTCCCCCCTATACCGGTAAATTTCCGTTCTTTCCGGGTTCGGTAATGAGCATCAATATAAGGTTTTAAGGTATCGGTGATGAAACGGATATATCTTTTTCCCTCTGATCCGGAGGTTAATTTTATTGCTTTTTCAACTTCCGTTTTCTTGTTGGCCGGCCCCTTTTTATTACCTAAAGTATATTCTCTGATCCGATCCTCATTTCCATGATCTACAGCCACCACAATCATATCTCCCCGGCCATATTCTGCTAATACGGAGAGCTTTTTATCGATCTCCCAGTTTCCAAATTTGCTGCCTTCATTGAATAAATTCTGAGCATCATGCAGATATAAAACCGGATAATCCTTTTTGGTTTCATGATAATTGCAGGGTAAAAGAATCCATACTTTTCGGTATTTATCCAACTGGGGGATGTAAAAATTTTCTGAAACTACAGAAACAATAGGAAAAAATTCTTTCTTGAAAGGCGCCCAGTCTTTCCGCCACCTTTCCACCACATCATAAGCGGCTTTCTCCGATTTATTAATTCGCCTGTTCTTTGTAATATTTCCCTTTTCATCCAGCTCTACATGCTCCCATCCGCCTTTTGTATATTTATATTCTATGGAGGAAGGAAGTTGATCATTGGCAATGAAGATGCTATAGCCCTCCTTTTCTTTTTTTAGCTGATAGTTCTGGTCGTGCGGATTCCATTGATTAAAATTTCCGGTGATAAAAATAGGTCTGTTGTCATTTTGTTCAGAATTTAAAAGAAATTTCATGTATAGAAGCCGGTTTTAATTTAGGGAATGAAGATAAAGAAAAATCCCGTTTCCTTTGCCTACCTTTGCCATTCACTTATTAAAAACGGATAATCACTATGCTTAGTGTTCAAAATGTGACCCTTTCTTTTGGGAAAAGAGTACTTTTTGATGAGGTAAATCTCAATTTTACAAAAGGGAATTGTTATGGTGTAATCGGAGCGAATGGAGCCGGTAAATCTACTTTCCTTAAAATCCTTTCGGGGGAAATTGAGCCCAATAAAGGTTCCGTATCCAAGTCTCCGGACGAGCGGATGAGTGTACTCAGGCAGGATCAGTTTGCCTTCGATGAGTATTCTGTTTTGCAAACGGTGGTGATGGGGAATGATCCGCTTTGGAAGGTATCGCAAGAGCGCGATGCGATTTATGCCAAGAGCGACTTTACTGAGGAAGATGGGATTAAAGCCGGCCACCTGGAGGATGAATTTGGACAGATGGGAGGCTATACCGCAGAAAGTGATGCGGCCGCTTTGTTAAATAACCTGGATATTGGAGAAGACTTGCATGAGAAAAAGATGCGCGACATAAGCGGGAGTCAAAAAGTTCGTGTGCTGCTGGCCCAGGCTTTATTCGGAAATCCCGATATTTTGTTGCTGGATGAGCCTACCAATAACCTGGATATTGAAACCATCAACTGGTTGGAAGATTTTCTGGCCGAGTATGAAAATATTGTGATTGTAGTTTCCCATGACCGACATTTTCTGGATACCATCTGTACCCATGTGGCGGATATAGACTTTGGGAAAATTCAAATTTATGCCGGTAACTATACCTTCTGGTATGAATCCAGCCAGCTTGCCGCACGGCAGCAGGCCGACCGTAACAAAAAGATGGAAGAAAAGAAAAAAGACCTGATGGATTTTATTGCCCGGTTTAGCGCCAATGCTTCTAAATCTAAACAGGCTACCAGCAGAAAGAAGGCGCTGGAAAAAATTGTGATTGAAGATATTAAGCCTTCTAATCGGAAATATCCCGGTATCATTTTTCAACAAAACAGGGAAGTTGGAAACAGGGTGCTTGAGGTTAAAAACCTTTCCAAAACCCGGGAGGGAGCTCTGCTTTTTAGCAACATCAGTTTTGAAGTGAATAAAGGAGATAAAATTGCTTTTTTATCCAGAAATCATGTAGCGCTTACCGCATTTTTTGAAGTTATCAACGGCTATTTGGAGGCAGATAGTGGCAGTTTCGAGTGGGGCACTACCGTAACCAAAGCGTATCTGCCCAATGACAACAGCCGTTATTTTGAAAAAGACCTTACCCTGATGGACTGGCTGCGCCAATATGTACCCCCAACGGTGACGGATGTAGATGAGCCGTTTTTAAGGGGTTTCTTGGGAAAAATGTTATTCAGTGGAGATGAAACCTTAAAGATGACGAGCGTACTCAGTGGAGGCGAAAAGGTCCGATGCATGATTTCAAGAATGATGCTTCAAAACCCGAATGTTATTATTATGGACGAGCCCACCAACCACCTCGACCTGGAATCTATTCAGGCTTTTAATAACGGCGTAGCCGATTTTGCCGGGGTGGCCTTGTTTACCACCCACGACCATCAATTTATGCAATCTATAGCCAACAGGATAATTGAGATAACGCCCAATGGAATGATTGATAAACTCATGCCTTTTGATGAATATCTTAAAGATGAAAGAGTGAAGGAAGCGAAAGAAGCGCTGTATGTGAATATGGTAAAGGGATGATGGAAATTCTTTGGTATTTTTAATAGAGTCTGTTCCAAATTATCGGAAATATTTCGTAACTTTAATATTTAAATATTTTAATGGTATGGGAAATAAAGATATTTTGGATAATCTGGCTAATATGTTGGGACAAAATGCCACGATAAAAAAAGTATATGGCGATCCCATCGAAACGAAAGGCAAAACCATCATTCCCGTGGCTCAGGTATCTTTTGGTTTAGGAGGCGGTCAGGGCCATAATAAAAGAGGGAAAGCAGCCTCCGATACTGGTGACCAGGATGATAACGAAAAAAATGAAAATGCCGGAAGCGGATATGGCGGAGGGGGTGGCGTTTCGATAAAACCCAGAGGGGTTTATGAAATTACAGAACAGGATTCGAGGTTTATTCCCATCAACCAAAGCAAGCAGCTATTGGCGGCCGGATTGATAGGGTTTTCTATCTCTTTTTTATTCTTCAGAAGAAGAAAAAAATAAATATATTTGATGACCAGAAGATTTATCTATGTTTTTTTGCTGGCTATAGCTATTGTCGGCTTGATTCCAATGTCCTCCACTGCCCAGAGGCATACTTTTACTTTAGGCGATAGTGTATTCTTACTGGATGGAAAGCCTTTCCAGATTATTTCCGGGGAGTTGCATTATGTTCGTATTCCTGAAGCTTATTGGCAAGATCGCCTGCATAAGGCAAAAGCCATGGGCCTGAATGCAATAAGTATTTATTGTATGTGGAACATGCATGAACCGGAAAAAGGGGAATGGGATTTCAAAGGCAGAGAAAATGTTCGCCATTTTGTAAAACTGGCTCAAAAAGAAGGTTTGTATGTGATTCTCCGTCCGGGGCCCTACGTTTGTGCAGAGTGGGAATTTGGCGGATTCCCCTGGTGGCTTTTGAAAGACAAAAGTATTAAAGTGCGGACAGATGATCCCAAATTCATGAAACCTGCAAAGGAATATATTATGCAGATTGGGAAACAACTGGCCGATCTGCAAATTACCAATGGTGGGCCGATTATTATGGTTCAGGTAGAAAATGAGTATGGTTCCTTTGGGCATGATACTGCCTACGAACGGCAATTTGCACATTATTTGAGAGAAGCCGGATTTACAGTTCCCCTCTTTACAGCGGATGGTGCCGGGCCTGGTTATTTTAAAAATGCAGTATTACCCGGCGTTCTTCCCGGTGGAAATGGCGCTTCGAATCCCGAAAAACTGAAAAAACTAGTTAATGAATTTCATGATGGCAAAGGCCCTTATTTTGTCCCTGAATTATATCCCGGCTGGCTGGATCACTGGGGAGAAAAATTCCAAACCGTTGGAACTAAAGGTGTAGTTAAAGAAGTAAAAGGGCTTTTGGATGCAGGCGTGTCCATCAATTTTTATATGTGGCTTGGAGGTACCAATTTTGCCTTTATGAATGGAGCCAATTACAACAAAGAACGTCCAATACAGCCCGATATCACGAGTTACGATTACGATGCGCCTCTGAGTGAGGCCGGCGTACCCACGGAAAAGTATAAGGCTTTGCGGAAACTTATCATGAATTATCTGCCCAAAGGGGAAACCGTTCCGGAGGTTCCGGCCGCCCCCCAGTTTATGGCTATTCCCAATATTCATCTTACTCAGGAGGCCGCTTTGTTTGATAATTTGCCTGAACATCCGGTGGACAATATTCATCTGCTATCAATGGAAGACCTAAACCAGGGGTATGGCTATGTATTGTATCGCACGAATCTGAGAGCAGGAGGGAAAGGAACCTTGCATATAGAAGGCCTGAGAGATTATGCTCAGGTGTTTGTAAATGGGAAACGGCAGGGAACGCTCAATAGGATGTATAAAGAAAAGGACTTAACCATCAATGCACCTGCAGGCGCTCAATTGGACATCCTGGTAGAAAATCTGGGGAGGATCAACTATGGCCATGAATTGATGAACAACCGAAAAGGGATTATTGGTGATGTACAATTTAATGGAAAAACATTATCCGGATGGAAGATGTACAGCCTTCCTTTCAAAGACACCAAAGGATTTCATTTTGTGAAAAATACAGGAAAAATAAAAGGGCCTGTGATATATAAAGGTTCCTTTAAATTAAAGAAAGTGCATGATACTTTTCTGGATATGCGCGAATGGGGAAAAGGGATTGTCTTTGTAAATGGCCATAACCTGGGAAGATATTGGGAGATTGGGCCGCAACAAACCTTGTACTTACCCGCCCCCTGGCTGAAAAAAGGGAAGAACACCATTGTGATTTTTGAACAGTTGAAAAATGGCAAGGATCAGATATCAGCCATTGATCACCCGATTTTGAATGATCTTCAGAAATAAATCCCGGCTTCTCGCTATACTTTTCTAATCCATAATGGAAGGATACTTTTTGCTCCTTTGTTAAAAAAAGCGAATGGGCTATTGAAATAGTGGATTCCTGATAAGGAAAGGAGCGATAAGTTTGTAACCATCCTAAGCCGGACAGCTATAATAGTACCGAAAAAAGAACAGGAAGCCGTTGAGAGAAACTGCTATCCGGAGGTTACAGAAAGAAATAATCAAACGCAATAGAAGCGAATGAAGACTAAATTAAGTTATGCTGTAATAAGTGTTTTTTGCTTGTTAACAATTACCTCGTTGAAGAGACCGGCGGATGCTTTGAAGGAGCAACCGAAAATTGTAGTAGGATTAATGGTCGATCAAATGCGCTGGGATTACTTGTACAAATATTGGGACCGATACGGAGAGGATGGCTTTAAAAGATTGTTACGAAGGGGCTTTAAATGTGAAAATACACTGGTTCGGCATATCCCTACTGCAACCGCATGCGGGCATTCTTCCGTTTATACGGGTTCGGTTCCGGCCATTAACGGAATTGTTGAAAATGAATGGTACGACCGCAGCTGGGGAAAAGAGATTATAAGCGTACAGGATTCTGTAGTTAAAATGGTAGGCGAGCCATCACGAGCCGGAAGGTCTCCACGTAATTTATTGACAACCACCATTGGCGATGAATTGCGTATAGCTACCAACTATCAGAGTAAGGTAGTAGGTATTGCGCTTAAAGATAGAGCCTCCATCCTGCCTGCCGGTCATACGGCCAATGCAGCATTTTGGCGGGATGACGGCAAGTTTACAACAAGTACTTATTATATGGATGTACTGCCGGAATGGGTGAACCGCTTTAATGCTATCGACTGGGCAGATTCGTTGATGCCTGATGGCTGGCATACGCTGTATCCTATTGAAACCTATAAACTGAGTGATGCCGATGACAAGAGCTATGAGAAAAGTTTTTATGAAAAGAATACCAAACCGGTATTTCCTCATACCGGAACCCCTTTTCGGGCAACCCCTTACGCCAACGTATATACGCTTAAGTTTGCAGAGGCAGCCATTGAAGGATATCAATTGGGAGCAGATAATTTTACGGATATGCTCGCTATCAGCTTGTCTGCTCCCGATATTATCGGGCATGAATATGGGCCGACTTCGGTTGAAATAGAGGACAATTATCTCAGGCTGGACAAGGTATTGGCCGGATTCTTAAATTATCTGGATAATCGATTTGGTAAAGAGGGGTATCTCCTTTTTTTTACTGCAGATCATGGTGCAGACCAGTCGCCGGGTTATCTGATGGAACATAAAATCCCCTCTGGGGCAGTTGATGTAGCTAAAGTATTGAAGGATGTACGAAAAGGACTGTTAAAAGAATTTGGAACAGCTGATCTAATATTAACGGCTACCAATGGTCAGGTTTATCTGGATTATGCTGCATTGAAAAAGCATAAACTGGATAAAGAAAAGATAGCTCATTTTATTGCAGACCAGTTGAAAAGAGAGCCGGGTATCAGAGATGCATTAGTTAGCACTGATATAGCGAAGGCAACCTTACCGGATCGCATTAAATCCATGTATATGAATGGCGTTTATCCTGAACGGACCGGGGATATCCTGATTATGAAATCTCCGGGATGGCAGTTTGAATCCATTAAGGGCGCCGAACATGGAGAATGGTATCCTTTTGATGCGCATATTCCGCTAATCTGGTTTGGGAAAGGGATTCATCCCGGCGCGACACATCGAACGATTTGGATGACCGATATAGCTCCAACGCTGGCCGCCCTATTGCATATTCAAATGCCAAGCGGTTGTATCGGAGATGTCATTACAGAAATAACAGATGGACCTTAAATACTTTTATTGGATAGCAATAAACAAAACCGGTAATAAATGGAAATCAAGAAGGAAGCGAAAGTTGTTATTAAGCATTGTTGCCTGTTGGGAGAAGGCGTCATTTGGGATAAGAAACAGAATCTTATTTCGTGGCTGGATATTGAAAAAGGTAAAATTCATGAATATAACCCAGGAGTTCAAAAGCACAATGTAATTGAAGTAAATCAAAAAATAGGGGCAATTGCCTTATGTAATAACGGCGGTTATATAGCCGCCATGAAAAATGGAATCGGTTTTATAAACAGAAGTACCCATGCAATAAAAATAATTGCTGATCCGGAGTCAGCTATTCCTGACAATCGTTTTAATGATGGGAAATGTGATCCTTTTGGAAGATTTTGGGCGGGTACCATGTCGGAAACTGAAGAACCACATGCCGGTAATCTTTATGTTTTAAATAAGGATTTATCAATAGAAAAAAAGATGGAAGGGGTAACGGTATCCAATGGGATGGCCTGGGATATGAAACACAACCTGTTCCATTATATTGACTCCCCAACCCAAACGGTTGTTACGTATGATTATGATTTAACAACAGGAGGAATCCGTAATAAACGGGTGACAATACGGGTCCCGGAGACCGAAGGAAGCCCCGATGGTATGACAATAGATGAAGAAGGCATGCTATGGGTTGCGCACTGGGAGGGTTGGAAGATAGCCAGATGGGATCCTTTTACAGGAAAACAATTGCTTGAAATCAGGTTACCTGTTTCCCGGGTTACTTCCTGTGCTTTTGGTGGCAATCAATTGGAAGACCTTTATATAACAACTGCAAAGATTGGCCTGAGTAAAGCGGAGTTAATAAAACAACCATTGGCAGGCGCATTGTTTGTGGTAAAAAATTGTGGGTATAAAGGAGTACCTGCTTTTGAATTTGAGAATTGTTAATTCTGAAACTATAAAATATAAAACCAATGAGAAACTTCATTTTATTTGCCTTCGTTTTAATTTCGTCAGTTGCTTTTGGACAGAGCAGTTCAGACAACGGTTGGATCAGTCTTTTTGATGGAAAGACTTTGAATGGATGGAAAGCCAGCCATCCTGAATCTTTTAAAGTAAAAGATGGAAGTATTGTAACCGATGGCCCTCGTTCCCACTTGTATTATATGGGACCGGTAGAGAACCATGATTTCAAAAATTTTGAATTTAAAATAGATGTCATGACTAAACCCGGCGCTAATTCAGGCATTTATTTTCATACTAAATTTCAGGAAGATGGGTTCCCGGACAATGGCTTTGAAGTGCAGATAAACAATTCTCATTCAGATTGGAAACGGACGGGGTCGCTGTATGACATAGAAGATTTTGGTCATAAATATGCTCGGGATAATGAATGGTTCACAATGTATATTAAAGTGTATGGCAGGAATGTTCAGGTAAAAATAGATGGTAATGAAGTCATCAACTGGACACAGCCGGCTGCTTTTGTTGCCCCTGAAGGCCATCCCGGCAGATTCATTTCCGATGGGACTTTTGCCCTGCAAATACATTCCAACGATGATAAAATTTATTTCAAAAATATAATGGTAAGACCTTTACCATAGAGAGTAATCCTATTTAAAAATAAAAAATCATGAAGAATAAGTTTGTAAAAAAGGGAAATGAATCCAGAAGAGGATTTCTTAAAACCGCGGCTCTTGCTTCAGCTGGGTTTACAATTTTACCCCGTCATGTGTTGGGAGGAAAAGGGTTTATCCCTCCTAGTGACAAGTTGAATATTGCAACTATAGGAGCCGGTGGGAAAGGCCATTCCGATTTGGAAAACTTTACAAAAAACGGGAATGTAAATGTGGTAGCCCTGTGTGATGTAGATGATGAAAGATCGGCCGAAACAAGACAGGAATACCCTAAAGCAAAATATTATCACGATTACAGGAAATTGTTGGAGAAAGAGAAAAACAACATAGATGCAGTCTCTATTTCTACCCCGGATAATGTGCATGCCGTTGCCACACTTGCAGCTATGCAATTGGGTAAGCATGTCTATACCCAAAAGCCGCTTACGCATGATATATGGGAGTCAAGACAATTGACCAAAGCAGCAAAAAAATATAAGGTTGTTACGCAGATGGGCAACCAGGGGGGCTCGGGAGATGGCGTCCGCCTCGCACACGAAATATACAATGCCGGATTAATTGGAGAAGTGCATACGGTTCATGCGTGGACTAATCGCCCGGTATGGGCACAAGGGTTTGCTTTGCCAAAAGGGAAGTTTAAAATACCCAGGACGCTTGACTGGAATCTTTGGCTCGGGCCCTCTCAATTTTATGAATATAACCCGGTGTATGTCCCCTGGAGTTGGAGAGCCTGGTATCCTTTCGGTACCGGTGCGTTAGGGGATATGGCTTGTCATATTTTGGATCCCGCCTTTAGAATTTTACCGATTGCTTATCCTTCCGAGTTTGAATGTAGCGTGCCCAAAAATTGGACTAGTGATGGAAAACAAATTAGGAGTACTGATGGTTTTCCGCCCTCTTCTATTATTCACTTGAAATATCCCAAAACAAATGGTCCCGGTGATATTAAATTGTCCTGGTACGATGGCGGAGCACTGCCGCCCAGGCCAGATGAATTGTTGCCGGGAGAACCATTTGGAGACCGGGATGGGGGCATATTATTTATAGGGACTAAGGGCAAACTTGTGATGGGGTGCTATGGCCGTAACCCCAAATTATTGCCAACGAAGTTAATGAATGAGGTTACGCTGCCCAAACAAACGATACCACGGGTACCTGAGGGACATTATCTACAATGGATCAATGCCTGCATAGCTGGTTATGGCAATAAAAAGACCAGTTCTCCTTTTGAATATGCAGGGCCGTTTGCGGAGAGTGTTTTAATTGGCGACCTGGCCATCCGGAGCTGGAGCCTTGAAAATGCAAAGGATGAAAGAAAGGAGGATGACTACATTTTGCCAAAATTAATGTGGGATGCTGCAGAAATGAGGGTTACTAATCATGAGGAGGCAAACCAGTTTGTGAGACGAGAATATCGTCAGGGTTGGAGCCTTGAAGTATAGAATGAACCATTACGTTTAATCATTGCTAATCTTTTTCATCACTTTGGATTCAGGCATTTGATTAACAAATGCCTGGATGGTACCTGTTTCTTTGTTATATCGAATTTCCATTTCATGCTTGCTTCCTTTATATAATACGTCTTTATGAGGGTCGTATTTAAAGGTGTAATTCTGAATGCCATCATTCCTGACTTCTGGTCTTTTGGGGATGACAATATTATAGCTATTCCCCTTCCCTTTTGTAATAATAGTAGCCTTGGCCAGGTGGTCTCTTACCTCCTTCCATTTCCCCAAAAACTTATTGGCTCCGGAAAGGTCAGTAGAGGAGGTGGAATTGCAGTTTGTCAGCACAAACGTGGCTGCAATCAAAAGGCAACATAATTTTAGATATTTCATTATTTAAATGATTAATT
>CAYRBD010000017.1:0-6229 GCA_964422465.1 uncultured Chitinophagaceae bacterium | reverse complement strand
CATGATGTGTTTGGCCCAAATAGTTCCAGTATTTCCCAATAAATAAAATCAACTATTATAAAACTTCTCAGACCATTAATTAAAATCATTTTATCAGGAACCTTTATTTCCCTTTTTGGTTGTCACCAACCAACACAACCCGGTATGAAATTTACAGAAATTCAATTAACAGATAGCGCCTATGGGCATACGCTTAACAGCACTCAGATATTCTCAAAAGATGATCAATGGATTGTTTACGACACCCGCAACTTTGATACGGCGATTGCCTCAACCTGTTGTATTGAAATGGTAAACGTGAAAACAAAAGAAATAAAGTCTTTATATACTACACATAATCAGACAGAATATGGCCCGGGAGTGGGCGCGGCCACTTTCTCTCCTCAGCAGGATAGCGTTTTATTTATACATGGGATCAGGGATGCAAATAAGGAGAACCCGTATAGCATTACCCGGCGGACAGGGGTCGCAATAGATATCAGACATCCACAAAGACCTATCTATATGGATGCAAGGGATATTGATAAACCTTATACTAAAGGAGCGCTCAGGGGCGGGACACATGCACATACCTGGAGTGGCGATGGGAAATGGATAAGTTTTACCTACAATGATTTTGTTATGGCGCAACGTGCAAAAACAGATACTTCAATACGTGATTTGCGTACGGTAGGTATTATGTTTCCTCAACAGGTTCATGTTAATAACCCGGACAGAAGTTTGGAAAATAACTCAGGAGCAATGTTTTCTACCGTTGTAGCAAGGGTTTTGGAAAACCCAAAATGGGGAACCGATGAAATAGATAAAGCTTTTGATGAGACCTGGATAGGAAAAGAGGGATACCTGGATACCAATGGGAAAAGACATAAAAAAGCGATTGCTTTCCAGGGAAATATAAAAGGCCAACAGGGGAAGACAAAAACCGAAGTTTTTATTCTCGACCTGCCCGCCGCTCCCACTGAAGCCGAGGATAACAAACCATTAGAAGGTACAGATTCAACGAGACCAAATGTTCCTAAAGGAGTAGTGCAAAGACGGATTACCTATACAAAAAATGGAATAGAAGGCCCCCGGTTTTGGTTAAGATCAACTCCTGATGGTTCTCTCATTGTCTTCTTAATGAAAGATAAAAAAGGGATAGTACAATTGTATGGGGTATCGCCAAATGGTGGAACTATTCGCCAGATTACCGCTAATGATTTCCCGGTACAGGGCCCTTTTAATATAGGGCCGGAGGGTAAGTACATTGCTTATCCCGCAGACAATAGCATTTTCATTGTAAAGATCAAGAGTGGAGAATCACAACGTATCACTGAGTGTGCTCCTGAGCAACTGAAACCAGAAGGCGCACCGATATGGTCTAACAAAGGAGATAAATTAGCTTACATGCACCGTGTAAAATATAAGACGGGCTATTTTTTACAAATCTTTTTATTGAAAAAAACTTAGGTATTAAATAGGAGGTAGAAAATACATATTATGAATGACTTACAAATAAAAGAATCCCCCGAGACGTATGACGCTATCATTGTCGGCTCCGGTGCAGGAGGCGGTATGGCCGGCTATATATTGGCCAAGGCAGGTGTAAAAGTGTTAATGTTGGAAGCAGGCCCTTTTTTTGACCCTGCCAAAGATTCTATGCAACTAAAGTGGCCCTGGCAATCTCCCCGACGCGGCGCTTCTACCAAGGAACGTGCCTTTGGGGATTTCGATGCCGCTTTTGGTGGTTGGGAAATAGAAGGAGAACCCTACACTCATAAAGAGGGTACAGAGTTTACCTGGTTTCGTTCCTTTATGCTGGGGGGTAGAACCAATCACTGGGGAAGAATTTCATTGAGAATGGGGCCACGAGACTTTAAAGGCGGAAGTTACGATGGCGCTACCGATGACTGGCCTATTAGTTACGATGATGTAAAACCTTATTATGATAAGGTGGATAGACTGATTGGTTTATATGGAACCAAAGAAGGGCTGGAAGATGAACCGGATGGCATTTTTATGCCACCGCCTAAACCAAGACTCAATGAATTGTTTATCAAAAAAGGAGCAGAGAAAGCAGGTGTAAAAGTAATCCCCGGAAGGGGAGCCATACTTACTGAACAACTTCCCGGAAATAAAGACAGGGCCGCCTGTTTTTACTGCCATCAATGCAATCGTAGTTGTAAGGTAGCAGCAGATTTTTCTTCCTCTAATGCCTTGGTTATTCCGGCTATTAAAACGGGGAATCTTAAAGTTATTTCAAATGCGGTAGTCAGAGCTGTAATGACGGGTAAAGATGGTCTGGCAAAAGGCGTTTCTTATATTGACAAAGGAAATATGACTGAATACCAGGTAAAAGGGAAAGTGGTTATTCTTGCTGCCAGCACCTGCAATACGGCCAGGATCCTGTTAAATTCTAAAACGGTTTCTCACCCTGACGGGGTAGCCAACAGCAGTGGCCTGGTGGGAAAATATTTGCATGATTCTACCGGGTCAGATATGTCAGGTTTTTTACCGCAGCTCATGGACCGCAAGCGATATAATGAAGATGGGGCCAGAGCCGTTACTATTCTTTCGCCCTGGTGGTTGGACAATAAAAACCTGGATTTCCCCCGGGGATATCACATTGAATACAATGGGGGAATGTTCATGCCCTCCTATGGTTTTGGTAGTGGAGTTCCTCACATGAATGGTTTGGTGCCCGGCAAAGATGGAAAGAAAAAGGCTGCCGGTGGATTTGGTAAAGCGCTAAAGGATGACTATCGTCGATTTTATGGTACACATGTGGGAATGGCAGGAAGAGGCCTGGGAATTGCAAGAGCAGACAACTACTGTGAAATTGACCCGGATGTAGTAGATAAGTATGGTATCCCCGTACTGCGTTTTCATTATAAATGGTCAGATGCGGAGATCAAACAAGCGAAACACATGCAGGAAACCTTTGCAGAAATTATGCATGAAATGGGGGCAATCGTTACCTCTCCAAAACATACAAAGGAAGATAACTATGGATTGCATACGCCGGGAGATATCATTCATGAAGCCGGGACTACCAGAATGGGAAACGACCCAAAAACCTCTGTCCTGAACAAATGGTGCCAGGCACATGACTGTAAGAATTTATTTGTAACAGACGGAGCTCCTTTTGTTCAGCAGGGAGATAAAAACATTACCTGGACAATTCTTGCTTTATCTATGAGAACAGCAGAATACATACTTGATCAAAAACAAAAGTTAAATATATAGTTAAATGAACAGGAGAGAATCATTAAAAACATTGGGATTAACAACTATCAGCGCCGGTTTGTTTTTGGAAGCCTGTAATACAGGCAAGAAAAGCCCGGTTGTCCATAAAGATAATCTCAGCACAATAGATACGGTAGGACGCTACGATGCAGAAATCGAAAGATTAAAGAAACTGGAAGCTGAACCAGATTTTTTTGATCGGCACGAGATGGAAACCATCACGGTATTGGCAGATATCATCATCCCAAAAGATGAAGTATCAGGAAGTGCATCGGATGCCGGAGTCCCTGACTTTATCGCCTTTATCGTCAAAGATAAACCCGAACACCAGCTACCGCTACGCGGCGGTATAAGATGGTTAGACAGAGAATGCCTTTATCGCTTTGAAAAAGCCTTTGTAAAATGTAATGAAGAGGAGCAGTTAGAATTGGTAAATGATATTGCCTTTCCTGAAAAAGCAAAACCGGAAATGGAGCAGGGGGTAGCCTTTTTCAACAGAATGCGTGATTTAACGGCATCCGGATTCTATACCACTAAAATGGGAATTGACGATATCGGCTACGTAGGCAACAGACCCAATCATTGGAAAGGAGTACCCGAGGAAATTTTAGCAGATTACAAACAATATGATCTGAGGGGATTTGACAACGAATAGTGATAACTATCATTGTAAATAAGAAGATATGAAAGGGTAGGGAAACATAAAAAGCTACAGAGTTATCAAAAAAGTGTAATTTTTTAGAGTTTTATTAAACCACCTTTACACTGATTAACAATAAGAAGATTTTCTTATTTGCTAAAATCAGTTAAACTCTTATCTATGATTAGGATGGTACGTATGCCTCGCAGAATGATCTTTGTATCCGGCATGCTTTTTCAATTACTTTTTATATTCTCTTTCTCGGTTTTCTCTCAAATCCGTGAAGGGCTTTATACTCCTTCTTCCTGGCCAGATCGTATAAACCTTACAGTTACCGAAAATCCTTCTACCTCTGTAGCCGTTACCTGGAGAACAGATACTACTATCGGTATTGCAAGCGCAGAAATAATCCCCTCCGATGGTAATCCTTTATCGATCAATAATGCAAAGCGCATTACGGCCGTTAGCGAAACGCTTGTTTCCAAAAATGGTTATTACAAAGATTTGAAATGGAAGGGGGTAACAGCTCAATACCATTCGGTAGTATTTAAGAACCTAAAACCAAACACATTGTATAGTTATAGAGTAGGAAGCGATAATTATTGGAGTGAATGGTTTCAATTTAAGACTGCGGGAACAATTGAGGATGAAGTCTCATTCTTGTATTTTGGGGATGCGCAGACCGGGTTAAGGAGCATGTGGGCAAAGGTGATTAGAAAGGCTTATGCTGAAGCGCCCCATGCCCGGTTAATGATATATGCAGGCGATATTGTTAACAGGGGAAATCGCGATGAAGAATGGGGAGAGTTTTTTGAGGCGGGTTCGTTTATTCTTGCCTCCATTCCTAATATGCCTTCTCCGGGTAATCATGATTACGGACGGGGAAATACGGCTTTACAATTATCTTCTTTTTGGCGCCCTCAGTTTACTTTACCTGAGAATGGACCGGATGGGTTAAAAGAAACCTGCTATTATACGGATATACAGAATGTTCGCTTTATTTCTCTGAATTCCTATGTAGTGGAAGACATGATACAGGATATGCAGGAAGGAGAAAATAAAGATAGCATACAAAAGATATCCAATAAGTATATAAAAGTGCAACAAGCATGGCTGAATCGTGTGTTGAAAAATAACCTCAATAAATGGACTGTTGTTGTCTTCCATCATCCGATATTCTCCCCTAAAGGGACCCGGGATAATAAATGGATGCGGGAAGCATTCAAGCCTATTTTTGATAAATATAAAGTGGATTTGGTATTGCAGGGGCATGATCATACTTATGCCAGGGGCATGAGAAAAATTCCTGTGAATGGCAAAGAAACCATGTCGGCGACCATGTATGTTGTATCCGTAAGTGGGCCTAAAATGACAAAACATGCAGTAGAAAAAAAATTCTGGATGGATAAATCCGCTATTTATACTCAGTTATATCAGATCGTAACCATCAAAAATAACAAGTTGACGTTTAGAACTTATACTTCAGCAGGAGAATTATTTGATGCCTTTGACTTGATTAAACATAAAGGGAGTAACAATCAACTTATAAATAGAGAGACTGACATTTCGGGAGACAGGGGAAATATAATTTTAAATTCAAATACCTCCATAATTGATTAACATGTTATCTAAGTTAAACTTTACTACTCTGGTTATTGCAGGCTTGTTGTTTTCTGTGAGCGCCTGTCAGAATACCTCCCGGATTTCAAAGGAAGAGAAACCCAGGATTGTTATAGGATTGATGGTGGATCAGATGCGTTGGGACTATCTGTATAAGTATAATGACCGGTATGACGATGGTGGATTTAAAAGGTTGTTGAGAGAAGGTTTTAGTTGTGAAAATACTTTTATCCGCCATGCACATACAACAACGGCTTGTGGCCATTCGTCCGTTTATACAGGGTCTGTTCCTGCCATTAATGGGATTGTAGGAAACTCCTGGTATGATCGTAGTTGGGGACGGGTGATTTCTAACGTGGAAGATACGCTTGCTAAAATGGTAGGTAATGAATCCAGAGAAGGGCGGTCTCCCCGTAATTTATTGACAACTACGATTGGGGATGAACTGAGAATGGCCACTCATTATAAAAGCAAAGTAATCGGTGTGGCTATCAAAGACCGGGCTGCCATTTTACCTGCGGGCCATACCGCTAATGGCGCCTTTTGGTGGGACGAGGGAAAGTTTTCTACCAGTACTTATTACATGGATGTTTTACCGGACTGGGTACGTCAATTTAACACAATCAACTGGAAGGACTCTCTGATGCCTGGAGGATGGGAAACGTTGTACCCGATTGAAACTTATAAGTTAAGCGAAAAGGATAATGTGGATTATGAAACAAATTATAGTGGCGAAGATCGACC
>CAYRBD010000016.1:0-44243 GCA_964422465.1 uncultured Chitinophagaceae bacterium | reverse complement strand
TTTACTTCAGCAAGACCAAACCTACAAGGATATTCGTGAGCGGTGCAACGACCACACCCATTACAACTACTTTCACAATCTTATTCTGCAGTGAAAAATACTTATTTCTAATTTGACAAGTAGAAAAAAAAGAATTAACTTTAGTACTATGAAAGTAGTAAAGCTAAACATACCGGAAAACATAGATGTAAATTCTGCTGACCTTGCAATGATAGTAGCTAGTAAATTATACAAACAAGGTAAATTATCACTTGGACAAGCTGCTGAAATGGCGGGACTGGCCAAACGTGCTTTTGCTAAACTATTGGGAAAATTCAACGTTTCAATTTTTAACTACCCCGAATCAGACTTATCAAGAGACGTTGCCAATGCCTAAAACAGTTATTTCTGATACCACTTACAGCCTTTCCAACTGGTAAATTTTGCCACGGAATGGGTGGTAAGCTTTCATCGGAATTTACATATCAAGTGGATTTAAACCTTAAAATTGGGAAATTTACCCATTTTACACCTCGAAAGGGATAACCAAAAAAGATAAATTATCCCGGTATTTTTACACCTTTCGCCCCCTGATTGGAGTTATATAAATAAAAAAAAGACAAAATTATCCTTATTATAAAGTGAATGCTCCATTCGATTAATGTCCTGAAAAATAAGGAACTGAGCAGGTTATCGCCATAATATCCAAAATATTTTTATAAAAAAATGAATAAAATATTTGCTATTCCAAAATTTGTATTTATATTTGAGATAAAATAGTCTTTTAACTTTTATTTATTTGCTCAAAACTTTTAACTTATGTGTAACACAAGCGTACTCGAACACAAAGGGCAGTTAATTGGCATTTCCATTTTGTTTACGCTCTTTTTTGTAGTGGTCTCCACCCCATGGACCTGGGGATTAAGTTTTTTTGCCGATCAGATACCTGCATGGATTATTTATTACATAATTGGTTCTGTTTTAGGCTATTACGTCATGTGGGCATTCGTACGTGCTCTGGTTATCTTAATGAATCATGAAAAACATCACATAGAAGGTTGCAAAGATGAAAAATAAAAAAGAAAATAAAGCACGGATCATCGCCCTCTGGGTCATTGGGGGTATGGTGGTTATCTGGGTTGTACTCGGTATCTTTTCCTTTACGGAAAACAGAGGAACTTCTTATCACCGACCCCAGTCTTCGGAAGTTACCTTTGAAGGTCAAACCGGCCTTCGGGGTAAGCAGGTCTTTCAGGCTTATAACGGGATGGATTGCCACACCATCGTAGGGAACGGAGGCTATTTTGCACCGGACCTCACAAAGATTTACAAGGAAGTGGGACCTGCCTGGCTGAAAGCATATCTTGGGTCACCAGGCAGCTACCCTACAAAAGCGCTTGTTCAGATACAACTACAGCAACAGATAAAAGACGGGCAGGTTCAGGTAGCTGATCTGGATGATTATTATTCAAAATTTAAAGAGGCCAAAAGGAGGATAGAGCGGCGGGGAGGACAAGATGCGCTGATGCCTAACCTGCGGTTCAGCCAGGAGGAAATAAATGCGCTTATTGCTTTTTTTAAATATACTTCCATGCTCAATACTGCCGGCTGGCCGCCAGAGGTGATTGCCAGAGAATCCATTATAGAAGCTGAGCGGCAAAGGTTAGAAGAAAAAAGTGGGATTTCGGTTCACAGAACAGCCGAACTACCGCCTCCCGGAGGAAACAACAACCAGGGAGCCATCAGTGCTGCCGCAAGCGGAAAAACAGTAGCTACCAACCTGGGTTGCATGGCCTGCCATTCTACCGATGGTTCCGTAAAAACAGGCCCTTCCTGGAAAGGACTTTATAACTCCACGGTAACCCTTGCAGATGGAAAAACGATTCTGGCAGATACCACCTATATTAAGCGATCCATTTTCCACCCCAATGCCGAAATTGTCAATGGATTTCAGAAAGGACTGATGCCTTCCTACGAAGGCGTAGTTTCTGAAGAACAGCTCACAGACCTGATGGCCTACATAGAATCATTAAAGTAAAAAAGCAATAAAATGAAAATTCTTTTCCAGTCTCAACGTTTATCGTATCGCTTTTTCATAAGCATGCTCATCTTTTTTGCCCTTCAGGTATTAATGGGAATTGTACTGGCAATTATCCAAATGGATCCCACCCTGCTACAGAACGTCCTGAATTTTAATACAGCAAGAGCCCTCCATTTGAATCTGGCGGTAGTCTGGATCGTAACCGGATTTATGGGAACTGTTCTTTTTGTGGGGCCTCTGCTGGGAGAGCGTGAAATAAAACATACCTGGCTTGCTAAATTCTTAATTATTGCCGTATGGATAATCGTAGTTTGGGCTTTTATTACGCTGCCATTGGCTCAAAAAGGAATCGCCGGTTATGTTGGCAATATCCCCTTACTTCAGCAGGGGAAAGAATATCTTGAAGCCGGAAGAATAAGCGACGTTCTCCTGCTCATTGGTTTTAGTATTTTTGCCTATCTAACCCTTCATGTCTTCCCTAAGAAAGTGAAAAATTGGAATGAAATTCACTGGGGGCTTGCTGTGGGAGTATGCGGTCTGGCGTTGGTATGGATTTTTTCTTTGATTTCTGCACAGAACCTGGATATGCAGGAATACCTCCGTTGGTATGTGGTGCATTACTGGGTAGAAGCTGTTTGGGAAGTTATACATATTACCCTCATAGGTTTCCTGCTTTATAAATTATTTGGTGCTGACTTAAATGAGGTAGGCTTCGCGGTGTTTTGGGGGGTGAGCCTGGTAATTTTAAGCGGCCTCATTGGGAACTCTCATCATTATTTCTGGATTGGCACCCCAGCCTTTTGGCAGTTCTGGGGCTCCCTGTTCAGCGCGCTGGAACCCCTGCCTTTGATCTTTTGCATCTGGCATGTTTACCTGGATGAAAAACACGGTATAAAACCAATTGTAAACAAGGCCGCCTTTTACTTTATTTTTGGGTCGGCTATCTTTGAGATGGTTGGCGCGGGCGTTTTAGGTTTTACCATGACGCTGGCTTATGTAAATATCTGGGAACATGGAACCTGGATCACTGCTTCTCATGCACACCTGGCATTGTTTGGCGCCTTCGGCATGCTGGTTATTGGCGCTGCTTATGAGGCTATTCGTCAGGTAAAAGGCATTGGCCACTTCAGGACGTATTTATCTAAAATTAGTTTCTGGCTGATATTTGCCGGTATTTTGGGTATGGTAGGCAGTTTTGCTTATGGAGGAACCAGAGAGATATATGTCTATCGCATCCTGGGGCTCGACTGGTGGGGACACCAGGTGCGTCCGGCGATGACAGAGGCCCGTGCGCTTCTGGGTTTGTTCGGGTTTGTATTCATGGTGGGCGCCATTATCGTAATCTTCGATCTGTTAACCTTAAAAAACAGGGAAATCTCTGATGAGGAGCAACAAGTCTTAAACTTTAAATTGATCTCTTCCGCTAAGTTTGGACCCTGGAAAAGGTCCATGTCAAAATTTGAATTTGCGCTTTGGTTGATCGGGATATGGATTTCCGGATTGATCGTTACCGCAGGGTTATTTTCGTTCAGTATGCACAGCGTGAGACTGGGAGACCCCATTATCCCTTATACGCTGGCAGCCGTAGGATACATTGGGATTATCGCCTTCCTTAGCGTCTTCGCTATCCGGTTTCTCAGGGCGTTTGAAGCACGACAGGATACTTTACAACTTATCCGGTTGTTTCCCGAAGATCGGTTAGAGACTGTTGACCTCAGGATAAATAACAATAAAGAAGAGGCCGTGGGTAAATCTCTGGCCCTATTCAACAAGATCAATCATGGTGAAGCCTTTGTACTGGTTTCAGATGAAGAATTAAGAGCGCAACACAGTGCTTTGTTCCATGCTTTAGGGCCAGGTTTTATCTGGGAAGATATACAGGATGGTCCGGAGCTTTGGAAAGCTAAAATCGGAAAGGTTAATTGATGTAAAAGCAAAGAGAAATTAATCTTGAACTTTCAGCAAATACAAACAAGGGAAAGGAAATGGCTTTCTTTAATACTTTTCAACCTATTGATAGTAGCTACTGCTGGTTTGATTCTCAGGGCTTTTCATTATATATCGATACCCTTTCTTAATTATCTCAATTTTATGGAGGGTCATTCTCATTTTGCCTTTGGCGGATGGGGGTTCATGATCCTGTTCTTTTGTTTTTACCATGCTTTTTTAAATAAAGATCGTATTAACAATAGGATTTATTCTTGTCTGTTTTATGGTGCTTTTTTTTCAGTTTGGGGAATGCTTATTAGTTTTCCCTTTCGGGGATATGCCGGAATTTCCACTGCTTTTTCCACATTATATATTTGGGTGACTTACTGGTTTGCCTTCCGGTTTTACCGGGATATCAAAGGTGAAAAAACCTCCTTTTCTTTGAAACTGGCTAAGGCCGCTCTGTTTCTTTTAGTGTTCTCTTCAATTGGCCCGTACACGATGGGAGTGATCATGGCTTTGGGGCATGGTTCTGATCCCCGGGCCATCAATGCCATTTATTTTTATCTGCATCTACAATATAATGGCTGGTTTATCTTTGGCATTCTTGCACTGCTTTTTAAATGGATGGAACAACATAAAATCAGGTTTTCCCTAAAAAAGGCAAAGCTGTTTTACAATCTGTTATTCTGGAGTTGTTTCCCGGCTTATCTTTTATCCGTACTGTGGTCTAAACCGGGCGAGTATGTATTTATCCTGGCTGGAATTGCCGGTTTAGTTCAACTTCTCGCTGTTATTCCGCTGTTCCAGATATTAAATCAAGAACGAAAGGCGATGAAAGCCCATTTAAACCCTGTCATTTATCGGATTGGAATACTCTTTTTTATTGTTTACACATTAAAATATATATTCCAGCTTTCGGGCGCTATTCCTGAAGTTGTAAGTTGGACTGTCGCTAATCGGAACCTCGTAATTGCTTACCTGCATCTCGTGTTTTTAGGGGTTTTCACGATTTTCATGCTTTCTTATGTGCTACAAGAGCAATTGGTGCCTCTTAATAAATGGTCCACAGCAGGCTTATTAACTTTTCTGGCCGGATTTATATTAACCGAAGGACTGCTCTTTGGGCAGGCTGGCTTGAGATTGCTACATATTTACATCCCTTCTTTTGGCTCCTGGATGTTTTACACTACCCTTCCCCTGCTACTTGGCGTTGTCATAATATGGGCTGTTCTCTTATCTCCCTCCTCTTCTTATAAAGAAAAAGAGAGAACAAAGAGTAAGGTTAAAGAACAGCCCTTATCTGCTGATGAACTGAGCCACCAATGGATATAAATAAATAGAATTAGGCCTCAAGTCTCGTTAGCTGTTTATTCGTTAAATGTTTCGTCGCTACGACTTCATGAGAGAAGAGGGGACAACCGCCTTTACCAACCTTTAGTCCCTGCCCGCCGTACAAGACTTTGGTCTTCAGCGGCCAAAGCCTCTGGCGATGGCTCGCAGGCGGGGCTACGCGACTACTTGGGTGCCGTTAGACACAAAAGGTCAGTAAAAAAACAGAACAATATTTTCTTAAATGCCGTACTTAACATTGACAGTCTGAAACCATGAAATATCCGAAAAATGAGTTTTAAATGGGTAATTCTATAAATAAATAAAATTTGACTAATCCGGTTCTACTTCAATTAGATTTAAGATAGACTCTATCATATTATTTCCATAATATTTGATATCGAATTTGAAATCCGTAGCCTGCCATTTTTCCATCTGCAAATGAAAAGTACGCAAGATGATATGCGTCAGGTTTTTCGTATCTACCGCCGTTGTAAACACCTTTATCCGCTGCCCCTCTTTAATAATGGGCTCCAGATGTTTCATTATCACGGCTATCAGCCTCAATACATTTTGATTAAGACGGCGGCTTGTTTCCATCAGGTCTTTAGAAAACATGGCCATGACCAGATGTGGATGCTTTTCAGAAAAAGAAAACTGGCTTTGAAAAAGCGCGATGAACTTTTCTTCCGGCCTCTGGTCCGGAAGAATGGCTTCGGTAAACCTGCTGTCCATGTTATTGGCCATATAATCCAGCAAGGCAACGATAATCTCCTCCTTGCTATCAAAATGACGATGTATAGCCTCTTCAGAAGTACCCATACGCAACGCCAATTCTTTCACTGAAAATCCACTCACATCGGATTCGGACAAAAACTGTCCGGCAGCCTTCAGAATTTCAAATTGTCGGTCTGTCATTTTAATCTAAGATAAAAAAGCTAAATTTACTCGTACTAAGGTAATAAATTTTATGGGTTTGTAAAAGCGTATGACAAAACTTTGACAATTCGGTTAGTTTTCCGAAAGATATTGCTGTAAATCACTAATTCTCTTTAAATGCAGTTTTCGGGCCTGTTTTTGACGCATTAACAAGGCATAAGTGTTGTTAAACCCGATAGGAGTCAACCATTCCAATTGATATTTTTTATCAAATTGTTCCTTAACATACTGAAAAATACGTCCTTTTCGGTTGATCATGGAGTCTATTTGCTCCTGAGGTGTCTGTAAAATCACCTGGAGTCCCGTGCCGGTATATTCTGGATATAAGTCAATCTGGTCATTTCTAAGCGCATCAAAACAAATCTTTGTGCCCCCAAGGCCCTTGATGGTTTTGACCTTCAAATCCGTATTCCCTTCAATTAGCATCCTATATATTTCTGCAAGTATATATTGCTCAGAAAATATTTTTGATCCTATTGTAATAACCCCATCTTCCCCATCCCGTGAAGGCTTATATAAACCCCGCTCCATCAAAAATGCTTTAGCAACCTCTTCCGGACTTCTTTTTTGATAATCTACTTCATAATTCATCCGCATCATGAGGGAATCACTGATTTTTCCGGCTAAAAGATTTAAAGCAGGCTGCAATTCAGGATATTGTACCAAAACAGCTTTTCTTACCAGCGGCGCCGCATAATACGGGGGAAAAACATGCTTGTTATCCTCCAATATTTTTAAATGAAATGCCTTTATACGACCATCCGTGGAATATCCGCTGATTACATCCACCTGTTTTTCTTTGACGGCTTTATACAGCATGGCCTGATTGACAACAATGGTATTTATTTTCAAATGATAGGTCTTTTTTAAACCGGGGAAGCCATCGGGACGACCCATGAATTCGGGTGGAAAACCGGCCACCAGTTTACTTCCAAAAATGGAAGGCACGAAGTATAAGGAAGAAAGAATTAAAAATCCGACCAGTGTAAATAATCCGGCTCTTTTTATCCTTTTAATAGAAACATGCTCCAGGCGGGACAGCAAAAAGTCAAACAAAAGCGCCAATAGAGCTGCAGGTACAGCCCCTGCCAGGATCATTGCGGAATTATTCAACGCAATACCTCCAAAAATAAATTCTCCTAACCCCCCGGCGCCGATGTAAGCAGCCAGTGTGGCCACGCCCACGTTTATAACAGTAGCAGTTCGTATCCCGGCCAGGATGACCGGAAAAGCCAGCGGTAGTTCAACTCTCCATAAAATTTGTCGGGAGGTCATACCCATAGCCATTGCAGCTTCTTTTACCGCCGGGGCTACTTCCCGAATCCCCGTATATGTATTTCTGATAATTGGCAATAGAGCATATAGAAACAGCACCACGATAGCCGGTTTCATCCCAATCCCCAAAAAGGGAATCATAAACCCCAGAAGGGCAATGCTGGGAATTGTCTGCAAAATACCGGCAATTCCCAACACCGTCCCCGATAATTTAACTTTTCGGGTAATCCATATCCCAAGCGGCAGACTGATGACTAAGGCGATACAGATAGAAAGAAAAGTAAGGCCCGAATGTATCAGGGTCTGCTGAAGTAATTTCCCAGACTCCCGGCTAACAAAGCTCATCAATTGTTGAAGCGTATCCATTATTGAGCAGTATTTATCTTTTGTTGGAAAGCAAAAAGCAGGTCTTTTAAATCCGGATTGTAATATCTTTCATTGCTCTGGTCTTTTAGTATTAGTTCTTTAGTTTCTGAATACATACCCGAAAGTTCTTCTATGGCTTCCATAATACTTGAATCAGAAGAGAAGAGATCATTCTCCTGTCGATCATCTACTGGACTAAAGTAGGGAAACAGCTCTCTTAACTTTACAGCCATCAACTGCAACATGAAACGGTCGGTAGAAAAGAATTTACTTACAAAATCATTCTGGGGGTGTAGCAAGAGTTCCACAGCCTTTCCGGTTTGTTGCACCCGGCCCTCGTCCATAAGGCAAATACGATCTCCCAATTCAATAGCTTCCGGAATATCATGCGTAACTAAAATAATCGTTTTTCCTTTCAGTTCATCCAGTTGTTTAAATTCTTTCCTGATTTGATGACGGGTAATGGGATCCAGTGCGCCGAGCGGTTCATCCATCAACAAAATAGGCGGATTGGCCATCAGCGCCCTGATAAAGCCTACCCGTTGCTGTTGTCCACCACTCAACTGATCAGGATATAAAGCTAGGTAAGTCTCGGGGGAGAGATTGAATTTCTCAAGCAATATTGTGGCCCTGGAATAAGTCTTTTCTCTTTCCCAATTCAACAGATCGGGAACAATAAAAATATTTTCTTTTATAGTGTAATGTGGAAAAAGACCGGTATCCTGAAGGACATATCCCATCCCACGTCTGAGAATTTCGGGAGCCGTATCCCGGGTATCGTGTTTATCTACCAAAACGGAACCTTCATCCGGTTTAATCAGCCGGTTGATCATTTTCAGCGTAGTGGTTTTGCCACAACCGCTGGTGCCCAACAGCACAAATATTTCTCCTTCCTTTACTTCAAAAGAGAGATTGTCCACGGCTTTCGCAGAGCCAAAACTTTTACTTAAATTACGCACTTCAATCATGAAACCCAGCCTTTCAGGATAAGGTTTCAAGGTACGTAATTAAAATAAATTTACATTTATCCCCGCATTAAAGTTAAATCCTCTGGTTGCATAACCGATTGTCTCCATGTATTTACTCGCTGTAATGTTATTTAAAGCCACATGAAGCTGATAGCGGTTTTTAAATTGATATTGCGCGTAAAAGTTGAGCAGGTAATAAGCTTTCAGGTCTCTTATTTCTGTTGAAGGGATCGAAAGGGATTCATTGAAAAATAAATCTTTTCTACTTCCGGTATATTTTCCCTGGAGGCTGACATGGAGGTTCGGGATAACCTGGTATCCGAACGTGATCCCTGCACTGTTTTTTGGCCTCTTAAATAAGTTGTCAGAGGTAGAATCTTTACCGCTTTCCGCATTCTTTACTGTTGTCTTTCCGGTAACATAAGCATAATAGGCGGAGAATTTTATTTTATCGGAAACATTATAGGTAAACATCGCCTCCCCTCCTGTTTCTCTCTGGCGATCGTAATTGACGTAATGCAGGTTTTCAAAGGTAATGACATCTTTACTCCGCCGGTGAAAAGCAGTAACCCTTAAATCAATTTTCCTGTTTGCAAACCAACTTTCCAGACCGGCCTCGTAACTTTTGCCTGTTTCGGGCTTCAGTTTGCTGTTCCCGTAAGCAGAATACAATTGATAAAGCGAAGGAGCGGTATAAAATGAAGATACGTTTGAAAAAATCTTCAACCGGTGGTTGATGACCCAGGAAGGATTAACCGAAAATACAGGATGAAATCCATAGGCTTTGTGCTGGTTGAGCCGCCCTCCCAATTCTACATTTAATCCGGATGGCGCATGATAAAAAGCAGAACCATAGATGCTCATGGCATCTGACCTGGCCGAATCCGCAGAGAGTACTGTTTTCCCATAATTGGTGAGGATAAATTGATCCGTTTCCTCCAATCTTAGCATGTTGCCGGCAAGAAAAGAAAATCTGCTGTTTAGGTTATAATGAAGATAAACATCTGCTATATGCACATCGCTTTTATAGCGCGACCTCAGGAAATTAGGTGTATCAGTACTGTCATTGTGATAATGTCGCGAAATCGGGGCATAATTATATTTAAGGTTCAAGTCTCCTTTATTAAAGGTATGTTTCATAGAAATACCAGCCTGGAAAAGGTCGGAAGTATAACCGTAATCTTTGTCATCTTTAAAAGCCTCATAATCCAGGTCTCCTTTTTCATACGTGTAACGAATAAAAGGCCGCAGCGTCCATCGTGAATTGGGATGAAAGCCCCAGTTGGCATATATTGATTTACGATGAAAGCCATCTTTATCAAACCCCTGCTTGCCGGTGGTGTCCAGGGCAGAAGAAAAGCCCTTGCTGTCTTCATTTTGAAAATGGAAACTGTAATCCATCTTTTTAAGCCCTCCCCGGACAGCAATTTGTTCCTTAAAGGTGTGATAACTGCCCGCATCCAGCCCTACAGAAGCCTGAAAAGGTTTTCCACCTCCTTTTTTTGTGATAATATTAATAACACCTGCAACCGCCCCGCTGCCATACAGGGTAGCCGCCCCGCCTTTCATGATTTCAATTCGTTCAATATCGGACACCGGAATCAGGTTAAGGTCAAAATAACTGGTTATCTGCGAAATATCACTGACGGGAATCCCATCCACCATAAGCAGGGTATATTGTGGATTGGCGCCCCGCAAATAAATATTCTGAATGGTTCCCAAAGGGCCCAAGCTTCCATTGACAGTCAAACCGGCTTGCTGATTTAAAATCTGTCCAAGGGTGTTTCCGCTTTGCTGTTCCAGCTCTTTTTGAGAAATAACCGTAACCACTTTCCCGGTTTGAGCGGCTTTCTGGTCAAACTTGTTGGCGGTTACAACTACCTCATTCAGGGGTAAGCTTTTTTGTTGTGCAAATAAGGCAGTTGAGGAAGCCAGAATTCCCGTCGTCAGTAATACAATCTTTTTCATTTAAATCAGAATTTATACATCTCCTGCCGACTTCGCCGATCAACGCGGATTACCCTATATTAATCTGTGCAAATCTGCAAGAATAAACAGAAATTGCTCCAACAATAAACAGCTATGCAGGTGAAAAAATACAAGTATCCCGCACCGCATGCTCCTATTCCCGGAAGCTAATGGTACTTTAATTGATTCGGGCAGGTCTTCTGACTTACGTTCTTTTTTTGGAGCCTTCCCATCTCAAAATAATAGACAGTGGCGTGGAGATTTCAAAAAAATCAGAACGATTACAGCATCGGGTAATGTCCGGGATTTACACCCGGTTCCCTTTTCATTTTCTCCGCCTTGAGCGGGAAAAAACCAGAACCGGCACAAAGGTAAGTCATTTTTTAACGAGAAGCTTATAATTTACAGCCACTTTCCCTTTTGTAATGTTATCCAGTTTCTTTTTAAGCAGTCTTTTTTTCAGGGGCTTGAGATAATCTATAAAAAGTTTACCTTCAATATGGTCGTATTCATGCTGGATGACCCTTGCGGAAAGGCCAACGAAAGTATCGGTGTGTTCTTCAAAATTTTCATCAAAGTAATGAATCGTCACAGATTCGGGACGGTCCACATCTTCTCTTATCTTAGGAATACTGAGGCAGCCCTCTTCAAAGGCCCAGGGATCGCCGTCAAAGTTCAGGGTTTTGGCATTGATAAAAACTTTTTTGATGCCTTCATCGCCCTCATATTCCTCCTTTTCTTCTTTCTCCATGTTTTCAAACATCTGCTTGCTGTCCACCACAAAAAGGCGAATGCCCCGATTAATCTGCGGGGCAGCAAGTCCAACGCCATTGGAAGCATAAAGCGTTTCCCACATATCGGAGATCAGGGATTGCAATTCGGGATAATCTTTATCTATTTCTTTGGTTTTCCCTCTCAATATAGGGCTTCCGTAAGCTACAATGGGCAATATCATAATAAGAGATTTGTGCAAAGATAAATCAAAGTGATTGAAGATACTCCTGCAGCAGGATCGTGGCACTGGTTTCATCCAGCAAAGCCTTATTTCTGCGTTTTTTCTTCCTCAATCCTGATTCAAAAAGCGTTTTTGCCGCCATTTTGGAAGTATAGCGTTCATCCACCAGCTTAACCGGAATACCGGGGAAATTTTTTTTCAACTCCTGAACACATTTTTGTGCCAGCGGCGTACCATGAGTAGCCGAGCCATCCAGATTCCGGGGATCACCGATGATAAACAATTCTACCTCCTCTTGCGCAAGATACTTTTTTAAAAAAGGAATCAAATCAGGCGAAGACACGGTAGTCAGACCTGTAGCAATTATCTTCAGGGGGTCTGTTACCGCCATGCCGGTGCGCTTTTTACCATAATCTATGGATAAGATACGGGACATGCGTGCAAATTCTATTTATCTATATGCTTTCAAATAGAGCATCTACACTATCAAATTTAAGAACCTCTCCCTTTTCAACATCTTCTATGGCGGCTATAGTTTCTTTATTGGGGGTGTCAAAGTGGGTGGCCCTTGATAGAACTGTTTCTATAAAATTATTGATGCTCCGATGCTCTTTTTTGGCCAACTTCTCAATATAATTGTAAAGGTCTCTATCCAGTCTTATTGAAGTTGCCTTTTTGGTTGTATTCATAACGATACTATTTTAAATACAAAGATACGTTATCCATTTAAGTGAGTATAAAAAATCTGCTCTTTGTGTCCATTGTGCATTCATCGCGAACTTTGTGGTTTTATCACATTTTCTTTTGCGAAATCAGGGGTAATTTTTATCCCCTTTAAAATCCTTACTTTTGCATTCTTATGGAAAAGAAAGTTCGCGTTCGATTTGCCCCAAGTCCAACAGGTGGACTCCATCTGGGAGGAGTACGAACGGTTTTATATAATTATTTATTTGCCCGCCAGCAGGGTGGAGATTTTATACTTCGTATTGAAGATACCGACCGCACCCGCTACGTGGAAGGGGCCGAACAATACATTATGGATTGTCTGAAATGGTGTGGGCTGGAACCGGATGAAGGGCCTGCCGGCGGTGGCGCTTATGGACCTTACCGCCAAAGTGAACGAAAAGACCTTTATAAGAAGTTCGCCGAGCAATTAGTCCATCAGGGAGATGCCTATTATGCCTTTGACACCCCCGAAGAACTGGCTGCTATGCGGGAGCGGCTAAACAGTTCCAAAGGTAATAACACGGGCAGCGGCTACGACCACCACTCCCGATTAGAGATGCGAAATTCACTAAGCCTTTCTGAAGAAGAAGTGAAGAAATTGCTTGATGCCGGCGCTTCACATGTGATTCGGTTTAAGATGCCGGCGGAAGAAGAAGTACAGTTTGAAGACCTGATCCGTGGAAAAGTATCTTTTGACTCTTCTCTTTTGGACGATAAGGTTCTGCTGAAAGCGGATGGCATGCCCACTTACCACTTGGCCGTTGTTGTGGATGACCACCTGATGAAGATATCCCATATTTTCCGGGGAGCCGAATGGTTGTCCAGCACCCCCTTGCACGTTCTATTATGGCAAAAACTGGGTTGGGCCCGGGAGGTTCCGCAGTATGCACATTTACCCCTCATCTTAAAACCTAATGGGAAAGGGAAACTTAGCAAACGCGACGGAGACCGCCTGGGATTTCCGGTTTACGCCATGAAATGGACAGATCCTAAAACAGGAGAAGTTACAGATGGTTTCAAAGAAAGAGGATTTTTACCCGCCGCATTTTTGAACATGCTGGCCCTGCTGGGATGGAATGATGGTACAGAACAGGAAATATTCTCGCTGGAAGAAATGATACAAAAATTTTCCCTGGAACGCATTCATAAAGGAGGAGCTAAGTTTGATTATGAAAAAGCTTTGTGGTTTAATCATGCGTACATCAAAAAAAGTTCCGCCGAAGCTTTACTTCCCTATTTTAAAAATCTTTTAAAAGAAAATAAAGCAGAGGCTACCGATGAGAAAGCCCTTATTGTCTTAAACCTTATTAAAGAACGTTGCAGTTTACTTCCTGAGCTTTGGGAGAACAGTTCTTATTTTTTCAAACGTCCGGAAACATGGGATGTTGAAAGTGTGAAAAAGAAATGGGATCAGGAAAAGAAAAGCTTCTTTATGGATCTGCTGCAAATATGGGATTCTATAACCCCTTACAATGAGGAAAAACTGGAAGCCAAAATTCGGACATTTGCAGCGGAAAAAGGAGTGAAGGCCGGACAAATTTTATTGCCTCTCCGGGTAATGCTGGTAGGTGGAAAATTTGGGCCCTCTGTGTTCTCAATAGCAGACATACTGGGGCAGGCAGAAAGCAAAGCACGCATTGAAGCGGCACTGCCGCTTTTTGGATAGTGTGAGCTGACAACAGCTACTCTCTACTTCGCACTGTCTTTCTTTTTGTTCCTGTTCAGCAGCCCTTTTAATCCTTTCTGCAAGGCATCTTTTACATTTTCTTTTACCGGCTTTTGCTGCTGAGAAGTATCGGCCTTCGTAGAATCACCCTTGAAGACCTGGTTCAACAATTTACCGGCTCCTTTATTTATTTGCTGTTTAGCTTCTGTTTTTAGGGCCTTTTCAATCTTACTTTTTTCCTCAGAAAGATCAAGTTTAATCTGGGGATTGGTAATCGTTCCCCCCAGATGAACACCTACCGGAACGACATCGCCCAGGTCAAGATTCCCTTTTGTTGCACTATTGGCCTTGGAAATCAGGCTTGTTAACGCGTTGTTTGCATCTCCAAGTTTTTCGCGTGGAATATTCATGTTGATGGTATAATCAATATCCTTGTTTAGCCCGTTTCTGCCCGCTATATTCATTTTAATTCCTTCTACATTGACATCAAAAGGTTTCACTTTCAGATAGCCACTATCTACTTTAAAATGCAACAACAGTTTATGTAAATCCACATTTTGCAATTGTTTTAATCCCAACTGGGAAGAGAGTTGCATCAGGGGAGTGAATCCTTTAATATCCAGATTGGGAATACTGATGTTTCCTATGCTGTTTAAAGAGGTCAACTTCGGATAAAGCTTATCATTCAGTAAAGTATTCAGACTGATGTCCCCCGAAAAATTTCCCTGAACAAAAGCAGCTACAGGTGCAAGCGCTTTTACTGTAACGAAGGTTTTAAAAGCCTTTTGAATGTCTATATTCTGAACATTAAAGAAGATATCTGTTTTGGGAACCTCAGGGTTCTGCGTGTTATAAGAACCTTTTAACTTTGCTGAACCATCCAGCATGTTCGTACTTAGGTTATGGATCGTTAAAATACCATTGGCAATGGTAATATTCCCCTTTACATTAGTCAAATCATAGTTATCATAAATAAAATGGCCTACCTGGGTCTGCAGGTTAAAATTAATATTTTTAGGAATGATAATGGCTTCCACCCCGCTGCTGGTATCGGTTGCTACGGTAGAGTCTGCAGCCTTGTTTTCATTACCTACCGCCGCTTTATCCGCCCCCATAATTTCATTGAGGTCTAACAATTTAGAATTTACGGTAAGGGCGCCCTTTAATTTGTCTTTCCCAAACAGGTAACCGAAAAAATTGCTGAGACCACCTTCTGCCTGCAAATCACTTTTGCCCATATTGGCATTAAACCCGGTTACTTTCACTTGCTGAGGCGAAAAAGTAAGTTGTGCATGGTGTACATCTATCCCCTGTTTAAAATCAGCAGATTGATAGAGCAGGTTATCTGCAAGTACCTGTCCTTTAGCATCAAACTGATCATACTTTTTATTTTCAATAGCGCTCAATTTTCCTTTGGCTTGCACATCAATATCGAGCATTCCATCAAGTTTTGTCCCTTTTTCAAGCGGATAAATTTTAGAGACTTCCGAAAGATTTAGTTTCCCTTTTACTGCACCATCTATTTTAGGGTCACTCACAGGGTTTTGTAGCGTAAGATGTGCATCAAAAGGATTGCTACCCATTGCAAAATGCAATTTTTGTACGTCAATTAAAGTATGGTCTATGTCTCCATCTTCATTTTTAACTGATAAATTAAGGTTCACATCTTTTAGCGGTTCAGGGACCGATGGGTATTGGAACATTCCATTATTAACTGTCAGTTGCAAACCAAAAGCCGGAATACGCCGGTCATTATAAACTCCTTTTACGAATCCGTTGAAAGCCAGCGTACCGGAAGCCTTCAGCTTATCAAAATCTTTCTGATAAATAGCGGGGATGAGAGAAAGGAAATTTTTGAAATCCGCTTTAGTCGCCTTAAAGGAAAGGTCCATAGTCATGTTGCTATCGGGAATTGCCAGGTAGCCATCCACCCCCAGTGTAAGCCCGTTCAACATAATGGTATTCCGGGTAAAAGTATATTTTGATTTTGGCAGGTCAATGTTGATATCCGCATCAATGTTGGTTTCTATATGATTTAAATAAGGAACACTACCGTAAGCCAGCGTTAATTGTTTTACATGTGAAGTCGTGCTAAGCCCAAAAACATCCTGGGTAAAATCTCCTTTCCCCGAATGATCTAAATCCCTAAGCTCTAAATAAAAACCCAGAGAAGAATCGGAATAAATAACCCGGCCGCTGTGAATAGCATATTTTTGCAACCCAACTTTAAAAGAGGTGGCAGCAGGTTCTTCTGCTGCAGTATCTTCCTTCATGATGTCCCAATTAGGGTTTCCGGAAGAATCTACCAACAACTGGATAAAAGGTTGATTTAAACTAACATCCCGGATTTGATATTTATCTTTAAAAAGTGAAAACAAGTCAATCACGATATGCAACGTCCGCGCGTAAGCGAGTGTATCACCCGCATATTCCCCTTTCCCAACCACAGACAAATCATCTATTCCGAGGCTGGCATTTGGGAAGTTTCTAAAAAAGCTAAGGGAAATGTCGTTATCAAAATCAACGGTAGCATTCAGTTGTTTATTCGCTTCCAGCTTAACCTTATTAACAAGTTGATCTTTAAACAAGAGGGGCGCCAGAATGAGTAAAAGGATGACAATTCCGATAACAATAGCAAGGATTTTCAATAGTTTTTTCATAGCTGCAAATATAGGAATTAATGCCTATTAGCCAGTTTGGTCAGCAGGGAAGAAAAGACAGACAGCACGATGCTATAAAACAACGCCCACCAAAAACCATCCACGTGGAATCCCTTCGTCCAATGGCTGGCTATTAAAATAATGACGGCGTTAATGACCAATAAAAACAGACCAAAAGTGAATATGGTCAGGGGAAGGGTCAGGATGATCAACAGAGGTTTGATAAAAATATTGAGCAACCCCAAAATAACAGCTAATATAACTGCGCTCAGATATCCTTCTATATGAATACCGGGCAACAGGATGGCGGCAATGTATGCGGCGAGGGAAGTCACCAGCAGCCGAAGTAATATACTCATAACGAATATTTTTTTATGATGCTCCTAAACGGTTTTCATCTTACTAAAAATTTCCCAAATCACAATCCCTACGCTAACGGAAATATTTAAAGAATGTTTCATCCCCACCTGGGGAATCTCAATGCACCCATCGGCAAGGCTCAGCGCTTCATTGGTTACGCCCTTCATTTCATTCCCAAAAATGAGGGCTATGGGCTGCTCTTTATCAGGTTTAAATTCCGATAAAGAGATGCTTTTTTCCACCTGTTCCACGGCCCAAATGGCATAACCGTCTTTTTTCAAGGCCAGGATAGCTTCTGTCGTATTTATAAAATATTTCCAGGAAACCGTCTCCGTCGCCCCCAACGCGGTTTTCCTGATATCGCGATGCGGAGGCCGGCCGGTCATTCCACAAAGATAAATCCCCTTTAGCAAAAAAGCATCTGCCGTCCGAAAGACAGAACCCACATTATGCAGGCTACGGATATTATCTAATACAATGACGACGGGGGTTTTATCCGCCTTTCTAAACTCTTCCACCGTTTTGCGGTCCAGCTCGTCCATCCTCAATTTACGGGTTTCCATCGGGTTTTTAGCTATAAAAGTACAAATTCATTGCTTAAAAATAATTTTGTCAATAAAAACTAACATTGTAATATTGCGATTAAATAATTGAATTCGCTATAATCGTAATAATCAATTTGCATGAAATTGTCAGAAGTAAAATCAGCCTTAACCCAATTGGAAACGATTGCTTTCCGATTACCCAATGGAGAATTAGTTCCCAATCATTTTCACGTTACGGAAATTGGAAAAATCAACAAAGATTTTATCGATTGTGGCGGAACGATCAGAAACGAAAAGGTAGTGAATTTCCAGCTATGGAATGCCAATGATTACGACCACCGGTTACATCCCGAAAAATTGGTTCACATCATCGAACTATCCGAAAGAACTTTAAATATCGGCAATTTTGAAGTAGAAGTAGAATATCAGGGGCACACCATTGAAAAATTTGGTTTGGATTTTGACGGAACCAACTTTTTACTCACTACTAAGCAAACCGATTGTTTGGCCAAAGAAAAATGCGGGATACCCACGGAAAAACAAAGAGTGAAATTAAGTAATCTTAAAAATTCTTCCTGCATCCCGGGGAGTGGTTGTTGTTAAATTTATAAAATCAAAAAATGGCATTATATCAAGGTATTCAGGACTTTATCAAACAAATAGATATCGAAAAAATCCCAAAGGACAGAAAAGAGATTTTACAATCTCTTGTAAATTTTATTCAACAAAAAATAATTGAACAAGATAACGTCAGGCTTAATTTTATTTGCACACATAATTCCCGAAGAAGTCATTTGGCGCAAATTTGGACGCAAACAATGGCATATCATTTTAATGTTGAAAAAGTGTTTTGTTATTCGGGTGGAACAGAAGCCACTGCAGTGTATCCGATGGTGGTGGAAACGCTAAGAAATTCAGGGTTTAAGATTCAAATGCTTTCAAAAGGTGAAAATCCTGTTTACAGTATCAAGTTCTCGGAAAATGAGCCATCCGTTATCGGTTTTTCAAAAAAATGGGATGATGATTTTAACCCGAAATCAGTTTTCTGCGCCATTCTGACTTGTTCGCAAGCAGATAATAGGTGCCCTTTTATTGCAGGTGCGGAAAAACGCATCCCAATTACTTTTTATGACCCAAAATCATTTGACAATACGGCACAACAAATTGAAAAGTATAACGAGAGAAACCTACAAATAGCCACAGAACTGTTTCATGTATTCTCTAAAATACAAAAGAAATGATGGCAACAAAAAAATTAAATTTCCTCGACAAAAACCTGACATTATGGATTTTTATTGCAATGGCAATTGGCATTGCAATTGGTTATTTCTTCCCGAACTTTCCCACTTTTGTTAACTCTTTTAGCAGTGGAACAACCAATATCCCCATTGCCATTGGATTAATATTAATGATGTATCCGCCATTGGCAAAAGCGAATTATGCGCTGTTACCCAAAGTTTTTCGCAATACAAAAACGCTTTCTATTTCCCTGGTACTGAATTGGGTTATCGGCCCTGTTCTGATGTTTTTTCTGGCAATTACTTTTTTACGGGATTATCCCGAGTATATGGCAGGCCTTATTTTGATCGGCCTGGCGCGTTGTATTGCAATGGTTTTGGTTTGGAACGACCTTGCTGAAGGCAGTAGTGAATACGGTGCCGGGTTAGTAGCATTGAACAGCATTTTTCAGGTCTTTGCATATAGTTTTTATGCCTGGATTTTTATTACTGTGCTCCCTCCCTATTTCGGTTTTGAAGGAGCAATGGTCACTATTTCCATCTGGACAATTGCAGAAAGCGTTGCGATTTATCTGGGTATTCCTTTTCTGTTAGGTTTTTTAAGCCGGCTGATTTTGGTAAAACTCAAAAATGAAGAATGGTACAACAAAAAATTTATACCTACCCTTTCTCCTCTGACCCTCATTGCATTGCTATTTACAATTGTCATTATGTTTTCCCTGAAAGGGGAGTTAATCGTTCAAATTCCCCTTGATGTATTGATGATTGCCATACCTCTGCTTGTTTATTTTACCGTAATGTTCCTCATTGGATTTTTTACAACCAAAGCAATGGGAGCTGCATACGACAAAACAGCAGCTGTGGCATTCACTGCGGCAGGCAATAATTTTGAGTTGGCAATTGCCGTTTCTATTGCTGTATTTGGATTAAACTCGGGGCAGGCTTTTACCGGCGTAATCGGCCCCCTGATAGAAGTACCCGCGTTGATTCTTCTGGTAAGAGTTTCCTTCTGGCTAAAGAAAAGATACTACAAAAAAGGCGCCCTCGTCTGATACCCTGGGCGCCTGTAAAAAAATTTGAACTCTTATTTTATTTGATCCCCAACTTGGCCTTAACGGCTGCCGTCAGGTCATCGCCTGCGGGCTTTACAATCAAAAGACTGCCATCTCCGGTGTCATTAATAACCCAGGTATAACCTTTAGATTTGGCAACGGCATCTACTGCTTTTTGTGCTTTGTCAATAACGGGCTGTACCAGCTCCTGCTGCTTGTTACCCACTCTCTGCCTCAGGGACTGCTGAAACTGCGCAATACGCCTTTGCTGATCCTGCAACTCGCCACGTTTCACTTCCTTAACTGCTTCGCTCATGGTGGTGCTGTCTTTTATGAATTTATCGGCATTATTCTGAAATTCCTTTTGCATACTCTGCAACTGTTCATAAAGGTCCTGACCGTAGCTGGTTACTGCGGTATCGGCTTTCGCATATTCAGGCATATTGGTTACCACTTCCTGCATATCCACATAACCAATTTTCTGAGCGCTTACTGTCAGGGCGCTGAATGTTGCCAATAATGCTATTGCCGCTATTATAACTCCTTTTTTCATTGTGTTTGTTTGTTTGTGATTAATTTTTTTTAATACTTAATAGGTTTTTAAATTTATCTATGCACTTTTTATACTCAAAAAGCGGGGCGAAATTACATTTTTATTCTTTTATTCCCAGTATTTTCAAAACAGCATCGCTTTGATCCAGTTTTGGATCCGCATAAAACACGGTGACGCCTGTAGATTTATCCAGAATAAAATCGTACATTTTCTGGGCTGCTAACTTTTGGACTGCGTTGTAAACCTTGTCCTGAATGGGCTTTATCAATTCTTTTCGCTTATCAAACAGGTCTCCCTCATATCCAAAGCGCTTCTTTTGCAAATCCTGTGCCTCTTTTTCCATTTGCATGATCTCATCCTGGCGTTTTTTTTTCAAATCTTCGGACAGCATTACTTTTTCGGCGTTGTATTCTTTATATAACTGATCCGCCTGATGAAATTTTGCATCTATTTCGTCCTGCCACTGTTTAGCTATGGTGTCCAGCTTTTGCTGTGCGCTATTGTATTCGGGCATTTTTTCCAGAATGTAATGTGAATCAATAACCGCATAGCGTTGCGCGCTGGCCATCGTCAAAGTACCAAATACGAGCAGGGCAATGCAAAAAAATCTTTTCATGGGCTGTAAAATTGGCAAAAAAAGTTTAAATTAATTGTTAAAATAATATTATATTAATCCGGCTCGTATCCCAGCATAAAGCTGAACTTGGTGGCATTTTTCAGGCCGCCTCCCTTGTTAAGCCGGTCCAAACCAATACCATAATCAAAGCCAAGCAGACCAAACATGGGCAGGTGGAACCGCATACCCAGACCTACATCCCGCCTCAGTTCAAAAGGATTGTAGTTCCTTATACCGTCATAGCCATTGCCCGCCTCCAGGAAGGCCAACGCAATAATGGTTGAACTTGGATTCAGGCTGATCGGATATTGCAACTCCAGGGTATATTTATTAAAAATGGTAAAGCCCTGGTAACCTGATGGCGGATTGGTATTATCGGGATTAATCGTGGGGTCTGAAGTATAATACACCGGATAACCTCTTTGAGAAATAATATCCTTACCATAATAAATATAGTTGCTGATGCCATCGCCTCCCAGCTCAAAACGTTCAAAGGGTGACAATGGAACTCCGGGATTATAGCGCCCGATAACCCCCATCTTCACGGCTGCCTTTAGCACGAAAGTCTTCTGATCCTTCCCCTGTGGCCTGCCCAATGGGAAGTACCACTCTGCCAGCATCCGGTATTTCTGATACTCTATAAAGCGGAATTTCTGCTGTGGGGTCATGTGGTCATAATCCTCCCTGTTGTCGAAAGCTGAATACGGAGGCGTAAACTGTCCGTAAAGGTAAAAGTGAGAACCCCGGGTGGGGAACATGGGTTTATCAGTAGAATTCCGATCCAGCGTTACCCGCAAATACAGGTTATTGGAAACACCGGTAGTGAGTCCCGATTTATAAAAGATAGGGTCATTATAATAGTTTTTCAGTTTAAACCGCTCGTAGCTCATCTGGAAAGACAAGCTAAAGAAATCATCCGGCCAGTGCAATTGTTTACCATAAGACACACTTACACCGGTGGTTTTCATATAATTATCATTACCGAAAATAGGAATATAGCCCCCCTTATAGCCGGTTGGAGAGCTGAATTTATTATGGTAATAAGTGACGCTGAATGGATTCCGTTTTTTCCCACCCAGCCACGGTTCTGTAAAACTGAAATTAAAGGAACTATAGTAACGTCCGTTAGACTGCAGCCTTACGGAAAGAGTTTGTCCATCTCCACTGGGTAGCGGCCGCCAGGCATCTTTATGGAAGATATTACGTAAAGAGAAATTGTTAAACGACATACCGATGGTTCCTGTCAGGCCAAAATAACCACCCCAGCCGGCAGAAAGTTCCAGTTTATCGGAAGGCTTTTCGGCTACCTGCCACCCCAGGTCCACCGTTCCCATCTGGGGATTGGGTTGAATATCGGGAGGGAGGGTTTTTTGTTCGTCAAAAAAGCCCAGCTGCTGGATTTGTCTCATCGAACGAATGATGGCTTCCCGACTGTATTTTTGTCCCGGTATGGTCCGGAGCTCACGGCGAATCACATGGGAGTTGGTTTTATCGTTCCCGGCGATCGTTACGCGGTCAATATCCGCCTGTGGGCCTTCTACCATACGAATCTCATAATCAATGGTATCGTTATATATGTGTGTTTCCACGGGAGTAATCCGATAAAAGAGATAACCATTATTTTGGTACATGCTAAACACGTTGAGCACATCCTGATTAGGGATAACCCCCAGTCGTTTATTCAGCATTTCCAGGTTGTAAACATCTCCCTTTTTTACTCCAAGCACGCGGTTAAGTACCGAATCGGGATATTGGGTATTGCCTTTCCAGGTGATGTTCCCATAGTAATATTTATCTCCTTCGGTTACTTTTAATGCTACATCTACGCCGCCATCAGGGCTTTTGTAAATGGTATCGGCATCAATAGTGGCATCGCGGTAACCTTTGGTATTATAATAACTGATCAACTTCCCTTTATCTTCCTTATATTTTTCCTGGTTAAATTTAGAAGAACTAAAAAACTTAATCCGGGCATAAGGCTTGAGAAACTCGCGTGTTTTTGTAAATGAAAGAAATCCCCAGTTCTTTAGATATTCGTTAAAACTCATGTGGGGTTCTTCTCCATACACATCGTTGTCAGGGGAGGGATAAATGCTCACATGAGTCCGTTCATGCGTGCCTTTCATTTGCCCTATCAAAGCGCGATCGGGGATGTTATCGTTGCCATTGATAAAAATCTGGTTAACTTTTACTTTACTCCCTTTATCAATCACAAAGGTCAAATCCACTGTATTCAGCAGGTTTTTACTGGGCGTTTCGGCTATTTGTACCTTTACATCCCCATATCCTTTATCTCCAAAATATTTTTTAATCTTATCAATGGCACTAAGGGTGGTATTGCCGGTAATCACGCTGTTGGGAACCAAGGCTACCTTGTCTTTTAGCTCGGTGGCTTCACTCTTTTTAACTCCTTTAAAATAGAAGTGTGCCAGGCGTGGCCGTTCGGTAACCTTGATATTCAGAAAAATCTGGTCTCCCTGTATCTTATCAATCAGGATGGCTACATTGGCAAACAATTGCTGACTCCATAGTTTCTTTACTGCATCCGCAAGACCATCTCCGGGTAATGTAATTTTCTCCCCTTTGTAAATACCGGTAACCGAAGCTACCAGGCTTGGGTCCAGATATTTGGAACCCGTTACCTTGATGCCGGCCACAGTATAATGCTGTGGATTATCGAATGAAAAAGGAACACTCTCCTTTCCGGTGCCGGAAGTATCTCCCGGAACGCTGGTAGTGTCAGACACGATAGCGGGAGGCATCGGCAAAAAACCGGTATCTGCCGGTACGGGCGGGGAAGTGGTATCTGCCGGCGCCGGTATCTGTCCTTGAACCGTTCCTATCCCTGCCAGCAGACAGAGACAAAAAGCAATAAAATAATTAAGGGGTGATAATTTCATTCTGTTTTATTTGTTCGCTCGTTTTGCCAAATCGCCGTTCACGTGATTGAAAGTCTATAAGGGCTTCGTAGAGGTTTTCTTTCCTGAAATCGGGCCAGCGGGTTTCTGTAAAGTACAGTTCCGAGTAAGCCAGTTGATAAAGCAAAAAGTTGCTGATTCGGTAATCTCCGCCCGTGCGGATCATCAATTCAGGATCGGGAAAGGGGCCGGTACACAGGTATTTCTGAAACAAGCCGGCATTAATGGCTTCGGGAGCTATTTTCCGGTTTTTCACATCCATACCAATTTGTTTTACCGCATTTAATATTTCCCAGCGGGAACTATAACTCAGGGCCATGATAAGGTTCATCCTGCTGTTGTCAATAGTAAGAGCAATAGCTTCTTTGAGTTCTTCGCGGCAATTGGGAGGTAAACTTTTCTCATCTCCGATCATGTGCAGGCGAATGTTATTTTTTTGCAGGGTACTTACTTCTTTATGGATGGTTGAAACCAACAGTTCCATAATTCCCTGCACCTCTTCGGATGGGCGGTCCCAGTTCTCGGTTGAAAAAGCATAAAGGGTCAGGTTGGCAACACCCAGTTCTGCACAAGCTTCCGTTATTTCACGTACACTCTGAACGCCTTCATGATGCCCATACAGGCGGTCCTGATTACGTTCACGCGCCCAACGGCCATTGCCATCCATAATGATGGCAACATGGTTTGGCAAACGGTGCAAATCAATTTTTTCCTTCAAACCCATCTCTTTTTTTTATGAGCCTTTTCGGTATCGCAAATGAAAAGCTTTTATTACCAGCACATCATTCTTCGAAAGGTGGGCAAAGATACAAAATTAGCTTTAAGGCTTTAGCTCAAAACCAGAATAGCGTGATTTAACAGGACTTTAACTTGACTGGCTCCGGGGTCCAGACTGTAAAAACAAACCTTTATACTTGCTTTTTATATCCACCCGAGTTGGGCCTTGCCTTCCTCATTAATCATGTCCACATTCCAGGCCGGTTCCCATACCAGATGAATATGAATGTCCTTATCGGGGAAATTCGATTGCAGTACTTCACTAACATTTTGTGTAATCATGGGCCCCATGGGACAACCTCGTGAGGTAAGGGTCATGATGATCCATATCGTGTTTTCTTCTTCCTCGTATTTGATTTCATATACCAGGCCCATACTCATAATATCTATACCTACTTCAGGGTCATATACCTGATGTAGTAGTTGTCCGGCCTCCGCTTTCAGAAATGCGTGTGGATCCGTTAGGTTGATGTTCTCGTCTGACATTTAAAGGTTCCTCCTTAACTTTATGAGTAATTGCAAAAAATACATTTATGTTATAACAAATGGCCGTCAAAACCAGACCAATGCTACCGGCGATGATAAGCGACGTAAATTTCAAGATAACCCCCGCCAGAGTCAGCAAGATACCCGCAACATAACAATAAAACTGGTAAGTTACCCATTTTTCCATGTAAAGCTCCTTGGGCAGCGGGGTTTTCATTTTCCCGATCAACTTTTTATACCGGTTCATCCAGACAATAAAAGGCAATGTCTTAAAGGTCTGGCCCAGGATAATAGCCGTAATAAACCCGCCAATGATGCTTATACCATAAGCCATACTCAGGGGAACAACGATTGGACTGTTCTCGTTTAAAAATGCCAATAGCGTTAGCAGTACAAAGGGCAGAATCATCAGGCCTATAGCCACCAGACTCACCTTCATGGGCATATCTATTTTCTTTACACGAACGGCAACCCTGTATGTTTTCCTTACGAAGAGGATGTATAAAATTACGGCTGCCAATACCAGTAAAGCGCATGCCGGCCAGTATTTTTCGGTATTAAAAATAAAACCCATAACCAGAAATCCCAATAAGGCTGCATTAAGCAGGTAATAGGCGGTTCTGACATACACCCCCGGTTCATGATGAGAAAGCAAAAACATGGGAATCAACCGGGAGGCCACGCCCATGATCAACAACAAAAACCAGCCGGCCATCCCCAGATGTGCATGAATCTTCAGATAATACAAATGATCATTGGGGAAAAAGGCAAAACGCAGGTTGAAAACCAGCAAGGTGCCCAGAATAGCTGTAAACACCAGCCACCAGGAAGCGGTAACCATACACTCCGCCGAGATGGTCCATTTTTTATTCTGCTTTGCTGTTCCATACACATTGATGGCATACAACACCACAGATAAAAGGATTAGCAGCGCCCCGGCTTCCATCCAAAATCCCGGAATAAACAGCCAAAAAGATACCGTGAGTAAAATAATACCGGGTAGCAACAAAGCGTAACACCATTTGGCCAGTTTCTCGCTGTACAGATGGACTTCCATCACCACTGGAAGCAACTGATGAGAGGCGCCGAAGATAATCATGGTGCCCCAGCCCAGCGTGGCCAGGTGCGTAATGGCTAAAATATGCGGCTGAAAAAAATGACCTGTGAAATCTCCAGCCGAAAACAGCAGGAGCAACGTCAGAATAAGAAAAATAACTGCAGCAGTGACATAATAAGGTAACACTGCAGCAGGAGAAGGCGCTTTTTGTGTTCCAAAGGGGATCATAGCAGGCTCAATTCAAATAAATTAACAACTTCACATCCGTTTCCCCGGCTAAATAAAGTAAATAATGCGCCTTTCGCTCTTTCAATTCGTTAAACAAAAATACAGGAATACGCCGGTGTTGCACAGATAATACATGCCCTTCGGGCAAATTTTCCAGTGCCTCCAGGATGGTTACCATCGGCATGGGCATCTCCATCGTGCTCACATCCACCGGTACCACCTTCTCTCCAAATTCTCTTAATTTTGCCGTAAACTCCGTCTCCGTCACCGCTTCGGGAACTTCATTGGTTATTTCTTTTTTAGCCTCTTCCTTTTTCAATTTAAAAAAAGTATGAATCTCATTCGGAGAAACCTCTTTCACATAGCTTTCATAGCCCTTCTTACCTAAAAGATTAATGAGCGGAGTAGGTTCAAAGGTATTGATCAATTGTAAAACATGGTCTTGCGGAAGTTCTTTGGTAACCGACATGATTTTTTTCAACGGGTCTTTCCCTTCTGATAAATCCTCGCGTACATCCAGTACCCGATGTGGCAATTTATCCAGATTAGCAACAAAATCGGGCAAAGGTGTCCCTGCAGCTGCTTCCTCCGCTTCTTCTCTTTCCTCATATTCGAAACCCAGGGGCCTCAGAGCATCTGCAATATCTTTTACTTCACACTTTCCAATGCGGGCGGCCTCCCGGATAGAGGTACGTCCGGCAAGCAGTTTTCGCAGCAAAGGGTTCCGTAACCGCTCAAACTTAGGGCTGATACCGGCTATCACCTCCAGCGCTTCAGGGTTTTTCTTAATCAGGAATGCAATTTTCGTTTTTGAATTAATGATCATAATCTTCTATTGCTGATTCATGGCCTTTTCTTCAGCCTGATTCACAAATTCTATTTCTGCATTTGCTCCTATTACTATGTAAGCTTCAAAATCTTTAACAATATGAAGGGTATGTGGTTTTTTTTCGGTGATTTGAAAAGTTGTTCCCGCCGTCAGCGTGCGCTGTTCATTACTCGAAATAAATTTTGCCTCTCCCTTTATCACCATGACAAAGGCCTCAGAAGTAGCATAATGAGTAGGCATTTTCCCTCCTGCTGCAATTTGTGCTTTGAGCACCTTGCAACCTTTGCTCTTATATATCTCTTCTATTCCCATGATTATTTTTTTATTTCCCAGATAATTTAATTGTTATCGGTTATGTGCTCTATATGAGGCGGTTTATTCCTCGTCAATTCAATACTGCCATTGGGGCCCAAAACCAAATACCCTTTCAGGTTTTCTGATACTTTCAGGGTATGGGGTTTCAGGCCGGGAATCAAAAAGGTAGATTCTGCTTTCAGAATATAAACCTGCTTACTTTCCTCCTCTACCTTCATGAAAATAATTAAGTTTATTCACCAGTGTGTCAATTAGCCAGCTTTCTCTCCAATTTAATGGATTTGGGGAATAAAATATTATTCTCAAGATGCAGATGCTGGTGAAGGTCTTTATCAAGTTCCTCCAGTTTGCTAAAATACAACCGATAACTGCCACATCCATCAGCAGGCACTTCATATCCATGAGATAATTTTTCTATAGCATGTACATGTCTTCCCACTTCATCATGTTCGTGTCTCAGCATTTCTACCGGATTATCCAGGCTCCCGGAAGCAGGAATCGCAACCGGCCTTCCCTCACTTTCATTCTTCACCATTTCATGAATAAAAGGGAATAACACCTTTTCTTCTTTCTCCTGGTGAGTCTTCATCTCATTCAAAAGTGCATCTACGTGCTCTTTAATTTCATACAACTCCGGGTGAGCGCTCCCATGATGACTGGCAATCTTATCCGCCAGGTCTCTCAACATAGATGTAGAGTCCTTTACATATTTATGATGGACATTGACAATGTAATCTGCCAGAAAATCCAATCCCCAACTGTTGTAATCCTGAGCAGAGTTAACTTTTTCCTCAGGAAGGTTTTTCAAAGCCTCCTGAACTTCCGCTATGGATGCTCCGGCATCATTACAGGACTCCTGAAGAGATTTTTTACCATCGCAACAGAACTCCAAGCCAAATTTCCTGAAAATTTCTGCATTACGCAAATCTTTTGCCGCTATTTCTCCCACTGTTTCTTCTTCCCTGGAAAAAACTTTCTTCGCAATTTTGATTTCAAAAACCTGAGGCCCCCTTTCAAGGTACTCCCAGGTAAAAATATCTCCCTTCAGACTCTTCAACTGATAATACAGAGGGAGTGGATCGTGATCATTATGAATGATAAAGGCTTCTCCTTCTTCCAGGTTGTCAAAATATTGAAAAATGGTGGGGTGCTTAAGCCTTGGCTCCAACTCCGTAACGTTTAATGTTTTAATTTCACTGATTACTTCCGGCATGATATTATTGTTTTACTGGATTTATGAATTAAATTTCTTTTTTTCTATTTTTATTTCCCATACGTCTGGGCCTGCTTTAAGGTAATCCCAGTTAAATATTTCTCCATGTATATTCATCAATTGATAATATAAGGGTTTGGGATCGTGATCATTATGGATAATGAAGGCTTCTCCCTCTTTCAGGTCATCAAACTTTTTAAAGATGGTTGAATGCTTGAGCATAGGCTCAATCTGAGTTACATCTAATACGGTAATTTCTGCCATGAGTGGATTTTTTAATTAAAATAAACAGTCGGACAAAGATAGGTATTGCCGATAAGGGACAATGTTATCCAAAATAAATTTTACCGGTCTGATAAACTTTTTTCCCAAAATCGTAAATTAATAACAAATTTTATTCTTAGACTTCTTTTTAATACCATAAATTGATTTAATCAAAAAAACCCAATGAGCAAATTGAAAATATTTCCATTGTACTGCGAGCCGTTGTGAAAAATCCGGGGCATACTGAAGAAATAAGGGATGTTGTTCTGGAAGTTAGCGAAGCGCATCTGACCATTGAGAAGATGGACATTAATCTGATTCTGTTAACTTTTTTTCAGACCTTTGTCAAAAAATAATTTACTGTGCAAAGGATTTATTTTGACAATGCGGCTACAACGGCATTGGACAAGGAAGTACTGGAGGCTATGCTGCCCTTTTTGACAGAAAAATTCGGAAATCCGTCTTCTATTTATTCTTACGGAAGGGAAACACGGATGGCTATAGAAAAGGTTCGGAAAAATGTGGCAAAACTGTTAAATGCAAAACCGGGAGAAATATTTTTCACTTCGGGAGGGACCGAAAGTACCAACACCGCGATTACTGCCGCCATCCGGGACCTTGGATGCAAAAGAATCATTACTTCTCCTATAGAGCATCACGCCACTTTGCACGTCAGTGAATTTGAGCAGGAGATCGACCACATCAAACTGGAATTTGTGAACCTGTTGCCAAACGGACATGTGGATCTGGATAGCCTGGAAAAACTGCTGGCCGCTGATGATGTCCCCACGCTGGTGTCCCTGATGCACGCCAACAACGAAATTGGGAACCTGCTGGACGTGGAAACTGTGGGCGCTTTATGCAGAAAATACAAGGCTCGTTTTCATTGCGATACCGTACAAACGGTAGGTCATTACCCCATTGATGTCAAAAAGTTCCAGGCCGATTTTATCAATGCCGCCGCCCACAAGTTTAATGGGCCCAAAGGGGTAGGCCTGTTATATGTCAACAGCAATATTCATATCCGGCCTTTTGTTCACGGGGGAGGGCAGGAACGCAACATGCGGGCCGGAACCGAAAATATATATGGTATTGTCGGGTTCGGGAAGGCGCTGGAACTGGCTTATGAACATTATGAAGAAGACAGCGCCTACATTCAGGGCCTTAAAACCTATATGGCCACACAATTAAAAGAAAATATCCAGGGTGTCTCCTTCAATGGCGACTGGAAGGGTCGCAGCCTTTATACCGTTTTAAATGCCTCTTTCCCGAAGACTGATAAAAGCGAAATGCTGTTGTATAGCCTGGATATAGCCGGGATTTGTGTCTCCGGAGGCAGTGCCTGCAGCGCGGGCGCCAGCACAGGCTCTCACGTTATTGCAGCGGTGAATCCCAACGCCAACCAGGTACCAGTTCGCTTTTCTTTCTCTAAAAATAACACCAGAGAAGAGATAGACCGGGTGATAGCCAAATTGAAGGAGCTCATATAGAAAACTATATGGGATTCCTTTTCCCCAAAAAGAGCATAAAAAACAGACTGACTAAAAATAACATACCCACAAACTGATGGGTGACGGCAAGGTCAATAGGGATATGAATGCTGCTGCCGAGCACCGTTAATATCCCTAAGATAATTTGAAGGAACACCAGCGCCGGAGGAAGCCAGGCCAGGCGATACAACATTTTATCTTTATTCGTTTTTCTTGCTTTTATCCACCAGATAATAGTCAAGATAAACAACAGGTAAGCCAGTCCCCGATGGATAAATTGTACTGTGATGGGGTTGTTGGTAAGGTTACTTATTGAAGGTGTCATTCTAAACATGCCGGAAGGAAACGCCATGCCATTTATGTCAGGCCAGGTATGCGCTGCCAGCGCAGCATGCAACCCTGCCATGAAGGCCCCATAGGTAAGTTGTACTCCCAAAATGAGAATCATCCACAGGGTATATTGGTGTAATCCTCCCGCCAGGCTACGGTCATCCTCTTTCACGAGTAGCCGCAAGGCAAACCACAGGGTATAACATAGTAAGACCATGGCAGAGATAAAATGAGCAGCCAGTTTAAGCGGATTCACACTGGTATTGTCGCCTACCAGTCCGCTCTTTACCATGATCCAGCCCACCAGCCCCTGTAGGCCACCCAACAGAAAAAGGATAATCATAGGCCGCACCATTCCACGAACAAAGCGCTTCTGAATAAGAAAAATAACGAACGGGATGATAAATACAACTCCGAGGGCGCGCGCCCAGAGGCGGTGAAACCATTCCCAAAAAAAGATAAACTTGAAATTTTGCAGTGTAAAATCAGAATTGATCAGGCGATACTGCGGGGTTTGTTGATATTTATGAAAAGCTGCCATCCAATCCTGATGGTTTAAGGGGGGGATAGCCCCAATGATAGGGTCCCAGTCGGTAATAGAAAGACCCGACCCGGTCAGGCGGGTAATTCCTCCCAGCAATACCTGAACCATTATCATAAAAACACCAACCAAAAGCCAGATAGCCACCGGGCGGGTTCGTTTGGAAACCAGCAGTTCTCTCATTTCTGGCAAAGGTAAGGCAGAAAAGCTATACCTGTTCTATTTCCACTCCAGCGTTTCCAACAAATGCCACATATCTTTCTGGATAAAGTTTACAACCGGCTGCAGGGAATCCGCATTGGGAGTGGCATAAAAGTAAAGAGCCCCGCGGAGAAAATGACGGACGCTATCCGTAGCATAAAACTGCCGGGCAGTAGCGGCATTTCCACTCACATTATAAAACATCCCACTCACATGATGCAGAGTCTCAAATCTTTCCGGAACAATGGCCTCCGCCTTCAGGCTGTTTTTATAGGTCATTTCATAAGCGTCATTAATAAGCTTCTCTAAGGTATATTTTTGACCGATAATTTTATAACTTAGGTATAGCTTACCCTCAAAATCTGGAAAAGCAATATTGATCCACCAAGGATTTTCCGGTTTCTGGTTAAAAAAAGAGGTGTCTTTTTCTATCCGGGCATATACCGGATATTCAAAAGTATAGGGATAGCCGGGTTCATCAAAGGTTTTGTACTTTTTTTCAGGAAAATGAATACGAAAATATCCTCTGGGCTTGGGGGTAAAAGAAGACTGGCAGCCTGCTACACCAAAAAATACCACCAGAAAAATTATTTTAAACTTCAAACAGGTCATCTCTCACTACAGCTTTCCGGTAATCACTTTTATCTTTTTTATACGCATATCTTTAATCTCAAGGGGGATCAGTTCCAGCCCCTGGAAGGGGATGGCTACATCTACCTCGGGGAAATTACCTGAAAGCTCCAGAATCAGTCCTCCAAGAGAATCACTCTCCCCCCTGGCTGCTTCAAAAAAACTGGTAGGCAATTCCAGTATTCTGCCTACTTCATTCAGCATGGTTTTTCCCTCAAAAATGAACTCGCCTTCATTTATTTTTGTGAAGGATTGTTCTTCGGGATCAAACTCATCCCGGATGTCGCCAACGATTTCCTCCATGATATCTTCCATAGTAACAATACCGCTGGTTCCTCCAAACTCATCCACTACCACGGCAAAGTGAAACTGACCGGCCTGAAAATCTTCCAACAGGTTCTTGATCCGTTTTTTCTCAGGTACAAATACCGGTTGCTTGATCAAAGAGTGCCAATCTACTTCTTGCTCTCCGATATGCGGAAGCAAATCTTTCACATGGATGATTCCAATGATCTGATCCATACTTTCAATATAGACGGGCAGACGGGAATAGTGAAGCTGGGGAATCTGCCCCATCAATTTTTTAAAAGAAGCTTCCTGTGGAATGCCGCGAATGTCCATGCGGGTTTTCATAATCTGCCGGACCGTGATATCTTCAAACTGCATCAGGCTGCGAAGGATGTTTTTTTCTTCAATACCGGCAGAATGATTAAGAGACACTGCAAAGGCCCGATCAATATCTTTAATGCTAAGGGTTTCATTTTTCTTCCTGAAAACACGACTGCTCAGCCAATCGGAGGCCCTGATCATAGAGATGGATAAGGGTTCAAAAATATTAATAAGGCTACTGATGAGCGGTGTGGCAAAGAAGGCCGTTCTCACTTTCTTCTGCCGGGCATAAGCCCTCGGTAATGTTTCACAGAAAAGCAACAACAGGAAAAAAATGACCAGAATTTTTACAAAAATAGAAAGTCCGGGAAACATCGCCGCACTTACCAAAAGGTCTATTAAAGCATTGAGAATAAAGATCAAAAACAAATTGCTGATGGTACGGGCAATGATTAAAGTAGCCGAAAGTACCCGGGGTTCTTCCAAAATAAGCGGTATGCGCCTGGCGTTGGCATCGCTGCGCGCCTTCAGCATGTTGAGGTCCTTTTGATTTAAAGATAAAAAAGCCTGCTCTCCTCCACTGCAAATAGCGGAGATGAAAAGAAACAACAGGCAAAGAAAAACCAAGACGATCACTTCGGGAGTATCTGCCATGTTTCTTGTTGTATTCTGTAAAAAAAGGTTTAATTGTTGCAAGGGTAATTCAAAATTTATTGATAGTACATGCTTGGATAGTTTATGCTTGTTCCGGGTTTTCGTCCTGCTGGTCTGCCCGCTTGTCCAGTATCACCAGATTATTTCCCACTACTTCTGTCACATATTTTTTATTAAACTCTTTATCCTCCCAGGTACGGGTGTGCAGGCGGCCCTCAATATAAACGGCGCTTCCCTTGTGCAGGTACTTGTCTGCCAGTTCTGCCAGTCCCCGCCACAAGACCACGGTATGCCATTCAGTTTGAGAAGCTTGTTTCCCGGATTTATCTTTATAGCTTTCTGTCGTAGCCACAGAGAATTTGGCCACAGCTATATTTCCGGGCAGATACTGAATTTCCGGGTCTTTCCCCAGATTACCTACCAAAATGACTTTATTTACTCCTCTCATTTCTATTTAAATATTTATTTTTTTATCTGTTCCAAGCGCTTTTCTTTTGGAAAAGTAGGTTATTTTTTTAAACCCTCAAAATAGTTAGTTTTTTTCTTTCTGTGCAGGAAGTGCTTTCTCATACCAGGAAGGTTTCCTTCAGAAACCGTACCAAAGGCTTTGGAAAAGCAAAGTGATTGATTTCGTTTATTGCCACCGAGAAATATTCTTCCGGTAAAACAGGCACCTTTTTCAGGGAAACATGCACAAACCGGATATGAAGAAGTTGATGGGTAAGTTGGTGGGTAAATAATGGAGAAAAATAGGGTTGCCGGGCTGTTACCGGCACTATTTTCTTAAAAAGCGCATGCTCTCTTAGCATTCTTTGATTTTCGGACCGTGTGCTTTCCCAAAGAACAAACTCATGTAAATTTTGCCAAATACCCTTTTCCGGGCGCTTTCGGATGTATAGATTTTTCTGGTATTCGAGCACATAATAATGCAGATAGCGCTGTTTCACCGGTTTTTTAGGCTTTTTCACCGGTAATTTCTCGTATGTATTTTGGATATAGGCTTTGCAGCGAGGCCGAAAAGGGCAGCTTTCGCAATGGGGGTTTCGGGGCAGGCAAACGGTGGCCCCCAGGTCCATTAACGCCTGATTGTATCGTGCGGGCTTCCTCCTGTCCAAAAGGCGGGTAGCAAGGTTACGGAATTGCTTCTTACCGGCTCCGCTGTTTATTGGCGTGGCAATATTAAAAAAGCGAGACAAAACTCGCTCCACATTGCCATCAACGACTGCCTCTGGGAGGTCAAAAGCAAAAGACGCGATAGCCGCGGCCGTATAAGGACCAACCCCGGGCAATTCCAAAATCGTTTCATAGCTGTCCGGAAATTGCCCATCGCAATCGTGGCAAACAATTCTGGCGGCAGCCAGCATGTTTTTACAACGATTGTAATACCCCAGTCCCTGCCAAAGCCTGAAAACCTGTTGATCCTCCGCCGCGGCCAGGTCACAAACAGAAGGATAAGCCCCTACTATTTTCTCATAATAAGGCAACCCCTGGTCCACCCGGGTCTGTTGTAATATTATTTCAGATAACCACACCCGGTAGGGGTCTTTGATCCCCGTCCAGGGATAAAAACGTGTTTGCCCGGCATACCAGTTCAAGAGTTTTTCTCTAAAAAAAGGAGCCTCTTTCTCTGCCATTTGCAATGAAGATTTGAAAAAAATAACAGAATCCATTAACTTAGTCTTTTTTAAATCTTAAGTGCTTTATTTTTTTATAAATAACCTATTGGTTTTTAATTTTTTATAGTAACTTTGAAAACACAAATCTTCCTTTGTCATGAGAAAAGCTGATTTAATTAACAATATTTCTGAAAGCACCGGTATCCCAAAGGTAGATGTTTTGGTTACACTGGAGGCTTTTTTCAAAGAAGTGAAAGATAAACTTAGCGAAGGGGAACACATTTATATCCGCGGTTTTGGAAGTTTTATTATCAAAAAACGAGCTGCGAAGGTAGGCAGAAACATAAAGAAAAATGTAGCTGTAAAAATACCGGAACATTACATTCCTGCTTTCAAGCCTTCAAAAGATTTTGTGTCTGAGGTTAAAAAATTAAAAAATGAGGAATAAGCCTTCCTCTTTCTTTCCTAAATCACCCCAATAGGATAATCTGATACTTTTTTCGTTACTTTGCCGAAATTTTTAAAAGTTCAGAAACTATCTTTGAATGTCTATCTCTAAAATTTGTTGCATCGGCGCTGGATACGTAGGCGGCCCAACCATGGCCGTTATTGCCAAACAGTGCCCTCACATCCGGGTCACCGTCGTTGACTTAAACGAAAAACGTATTAATGCATGGAACGATCCCGATGTAGAGAAAATCCCCATCTATGAACCCGGCTTGAGTAAGGTTGTTGCTGAGGCACGTGATCGGAATCTTTTTTTCTCTACCAATATTGATAAAGCCATTGAGGAGGCAGAAATAATATTTATTTCTGTTAACACACCTACTAAAACGTATGGTATCGGCAAAGGAAGCGCGGCAGACCTGAAATACATTGAAAGTTGTGCGCGCCATATTGCCAAAGTGGCCAAAACAGATAAAATCATCGTAGAAAAATCCACGTTGCCGGTCCGCACGGCCGAGGCGATAAAAAGCATCCTGGACAGCACGGGCAATGGGGTAAAATTCCAGATTATCTCCAACCCTGAATTTCTGGCAGAAGGAAGTGCAATAGAGAACCTCTTAGAACCGGATCGGGTACTGATCGGTGGCGATAAAAGCCCGGAAGGTCAAAAGGCGGTAAATGAATTGGTTGATATCTATGCACAGTGGATCCCCCGTGAAAAATTATTAACCACCAATGTATGGTCTTCCGAATTGTCCAAATTAACGGCTAACGCCTTTCTGGCACAGCGGATTTCTTCTATCAACGCCATGTCTGAACTTTGTGAAAAAACAGGGGCTAACGTAGATGAGGTAGCTCGCGCCATAGGCTCCGACAGCCGTATTGGGCCCAAGTTTTTGAAAGCCTCCGTAGGCTTTGGCGGTTCCTGCTTCCAGAAGGATATTCTTAACTTGGTTTACATTGCCCGTTCCTATGGCCTGACGCAAGTGGCTGATTACTGGAAACAGGTTATTTCGATGAACAACCACCAGAAAAGCCGTTTTGCCAGTAACATCGTACGCACCCTCTACAATACGGTTTCCGATAAAAAGATTGCTTTCCTGGGCTGGGCCTTTAAAAAAGACACCAATGATACCCGTGAGTCGGCAGCCATCTATGTTGCTGATGAACTTATAGAAGAGCAGGCCCGGATAACGGTGTATGATCCCCGGGTGAAGCCGGAACAAATGTACAGCGATATCAACTACCTGGCTACCCGCACCATCGACCAGAACCGGGAATTTTTGACCCCTTCGGAAGATCCCTATGAAACCTGTAAAGACGCACATGCCATAGCTATTCTAACAGAATGGGAGGAGTTCAAAAACTACGATTGGCAGACCATTTTTGACAAGATGCAGAAGCCCGCTTTTGTTTTCGACGGACGCAACATCCTGGATGTTCCTGCTTTGCAAAAAATCGGGTTTCAGGTATTCTCTATCGGAAAAGACAACCGGGATTAAATCCCCAGTTTCTTTAGGGTAATATGTGCCATCTTGTAAGCCGCCTCGTGCGTATATCCGGCGATATGAGGTGTTAAAACAACCTTGTCGGAATGGAGGAGGAAGTCAAATTGAGCCCGCTCCTTATCGCTAAAAGCGCTAATATTTTCATTTTCCAATACATCAAGACAGGCTCCCAGGACACGTTCTTTCTTGATGTTGTCTATCAGATCAGCTGTGTTCACCACTTTCCCACGGGAGGCGTTAATAAAATAAATAGGAACGGCAAAAGCATTGAAGAACTCATTGTTTACCATCTGCCGTGTCTCTTCCGTAAGGGGAACATGAACGGTTACTATATCTGCACGTTTATAAATCTCTTCTAAAGGAACTTCCGTAGCAAAATCGTCTCCGTAATTTTCTTTGTATTTATCATAGGCAATAACATTGCATTCGAAGCCGCTTAGCTTCCGGGCCACAGCATGCCCGGTGTTTCCATAGCCAATGATCCCAACTGTTTTTTCCTTGATTTCAATACCCCGATTTTTTTCCCGCTCCCAAATGTTTTCCCGCAACTGAAGGTTGCTTTTCAGGATGTTGCTGAACAAACAAAGCAACATGCCGACTACCTGCTCCCCCACAGCATCACAATTCCCTTCCGGGCTGCTTTTGCAACGTATTCCTTTTTCGCGGGCATATTCCACATCAATGGATTCCATACCGGACCCCAGCCTGCCAATCCACTGAAGACGAGGTGCGTGGTCCAGTAGTTTACGATCCACTTTTATACGGGTAGTTACGATCAACCCGATACAACTGGTGATCTTTTCATAAGTCTCATTATAACTGATGGCCGGATAATACAATACCTGATAGCCCTTTTCCGTAAGGTAATCAATAAGATAAGGGTGCACTTTTGCGGTTACTAAAACTTTTCTTAAGTCTTCCGGCATAACATATTTTTTGACAAGTCAACAAATTGAGAAACACTTAGCTCCTCCGCTCTTTTATCAAAAAGAGCAGTTTGAAGCATTTCGGTGCAAAAATAGGATTTCAAAGGGTTTCGTAAAACTTTTCTTCGTTGCTGGAACGCTTTTCTCACTAAAAGAATAAATTTTTCAACTTCTTTTATCTCGTAAGGGTTACCCGATGCCTTGAGCCTGATAACCGCAGATTTTACTTTAGGGGGTGGAGTGAAGCACTTTTCATGGACTTCAAAAAGATATTCCACCTTATAAAAAGCCTGCATGAGCACACTCAGGATACCGTATTCTTTATTCCCGGGGGAAGCGGCTACTCGCTGAGCCACCTCTTTTTGAAACATACCGGTTACACTTTCCACCTGCAGCCGCCAATCCAGTATTTTAAACAAGATTTGCGAGGATATCATGTAAGGAAAATTACCGATCACGTGAAATTTCCCCTCAAAAGGCGGACTGCCGGCCAAAAAATCTGCTTGTATTAAATGGCCTTTTATTTCAGGAAATCGCTTCAATAAATAGGCTGTTTTTTCCTCGTCCACTTCAATGGCCTTTAAATGAATATCCTTCCTTTTTAACAAGAACTGGGTTAATGCCCCGCCCCCGGGACCCACTTCCAGCACCTGCGCTCCCTCCGGAACAACAAGAGACCGTACAATCTTTTCCGCAACATTGTTATCATGCAAAAAATGCTGACCCAGTGATTTTTTTAAAGTGTACATGTGATTCTTTCCGGTTACAAAGTTATTCTTTATTGTTTTGGCAGCTCAAATTTAAGATACAGTTTTCTACCGGAAGAACAGGAGAAATTGTACATTTGGCTTTTCAAAAACGACTAAAACGATTATGTATAAACCGGTTATCGGAATTTCTATTGGCGACCTCAACGGAGTTGGCCCCGAAGTTGTTCTCAAAACTTTTAGTGATCAGCGGATGCTGAGCCAATGTACTCCCGTCATTTTTGCTTCTTCAAAGGTAATCAATTACTACCGGAAAATGATGGGAGAAGGACATTTTAATTACCAAAATGTAGAAGCATTTGACAAGCTCAATCATAAACAGGTAAACCTTTTTAACTGTTGGAATGAGGAAGTGGTAATTAATCCCGGAATGAACAATGAAACAGGCGGCCGGTATGCAATTCGTTCACTGAAAGTAGCTACCCAATGTCTGAAAGACGGACAGATTGAGGGGTTGGTTACCGCTCCTATTCATAAAAATAACATACAAAACAGTGGTTTTCATTACACAGGACACACACCTTTTCTGAAAGACTTTTTTAGCGCTAAAGAGGTGGTTATGCTAATGGTTTCGGGTAATTTGCGGATTGCTGTATTGAGCGAACACATTCCAATTTCAGAAGCCGCATCTGCGGTTACCGCTACAAGTATGCTTTCCAAGTTACAGACCCTAAACGAAAGCCTGATAAAAGATTTTGGTATTGAAAAGCCCAAAATCGCTGTTTTAGGCTTGAATCCCCATTCCGGGGATGGCGGCCTCATTGGTATGGAAGAGCAAGATATTATTATTCCCACCATCAATCAAATCAGGGAGAAGGGATTACTTTGTTTCGGGCCTTACAGCGCGGATGGTTTTTTTGCACGCAGCTATCAAAAACATTTTGATGCTATCCTGGCCATGTATCATGATCAGGGATTGATTCCTTTCAAGTCCCTGGCCAACGGAGCAGGAGTAAATTATTCTGCCGGTTTACCCGTTGTACGTACTTCTCCGGATCATGGTACCGCCTTTGATATAGCCGGTAAAAAGATTGCTGATCCCACCTCCTTCCGGCAGGCGGTTTTTAGCTGTATTGATATTATTCGTCAACGGAAAGATTATGAAGAATACACCAAAAATCCACTGAAAAGAGGACAACCTCTGCCTGATCACGATAGCGCCAGAGGATAACTCTGACGTTACCGGCAATTTGAATATCCATTTTTGTGCTTTCAAATTGCTACCATTACAGGGATGTCTTAACAGGCTTGATAAAATTATTTCTTCAGTCTCCGGCGTATGTTCTTCACAAACTCCACGGAAACTTCTGCTACCTCGGCTGCCTGAACATCAGAAAGCCCCATCTTGGTGATCAGATTCTTTACCACTTCAGCCTTTCCCTTTTCTATGCCTCTTTCCAGTCCTTTTTCCATGCCTTCCTTTAACAAGGTTTGCTTAATCGCATATTCATCCCAAGATGCCATTAAATCTTTTTCATACTTCATATACTCCTCCTTTGTTAGGTTTGATACTGCAGCTATTTTAAATAATTGACCAAATATCCGTGAATCCAAAATTACGGGAATTTTTCTTAACCTGCTGAGGTTTTTCAGGACGAACAGCCATTTATCCATGCCGGTACTTAATTGCTGTTCTGTTTTGGTAAATTTTGGTATTTCTATGAAGGTGAATCCCAATTTCTTATAGAAAGGTTCTCCGGAGTTTTCGTAAGTTAAATGCACCCTGTGCAGGTACTCCTCCGGGGCAGAATCTTCCAAAGCAAAGTCCATTAATCCAATAAAATACACTTCTTTCAGCGAATAATCCCAATGGCCACCTTGTGGGGCCTGGTCATGAATAAGCCGGGAGGTATAATACACCGCCCTGTCTTTAAAAAACTGCTGGCGGATGCGCTGTACTTCAATGATAAACTGTTCTCCATCGCTGCCGGTACAGGTAAGATCAAATATTGTCTTCCGGCTTTTGGGACGAGGCCCCCGGGCGCTCATTCTTGTTATAGACGAGGTCTGCAATGACCTTTCTTCCTTTAAACAACTCATTCAAAAAATCAATCAACAATTCCTTATTGGGATTGCTTCCAAACAAGCGCTTAAAGCCAAAATCTGAAAGTGGGTCAATATACTTCCCAATCTTTATTTTGGGTTTTTGCGGGTTCTTTTTCTTCATATTATTTATCTATAGTAACTTATACTGCTTGCCTGGCAGCGACTGAATGATTCCCTGCAATTCAAGGTTTAAGATGGCTGCTGCAACCTCAGAGGTGCTAAATTTACTCTGCATCCGAAGGTCATCAATGTGCACAGCCTTTCGCCCGGTTAACAGTTGCACAATAGCTTTTTCCTTATCATCCAACTCGGCAAAGAGGGTTTGTTGTGTAACTTGTGGAGCAGCCGCCTTTCCCTCCCATCCCATGAGGTGCATGAGGCTGGCAGCATCCGTAACCAGAGCTGCCTTGTTGCGATGGATCAGGTAATTGCATCCCTCTGAGCGCTTGTCCTGCACCCTGCCGGGGATGGCAAAAACATCCCTGTTGTAGCTATTGGCAATCTCTGCAGTAATGAGAGAGCCTCCTTTTTTACCGGTTTCAATCACAAGAGTAGCATCCGCGAGGCCGGCGACAATGCGATTACGCATGGGGAAATTTTGCTTGTCCGGTTTGGTACCACTTCTGAAATCAGTCAACAATCCGCCATTTGCCAGCATGTCGCGGGCGATGGGCAAATGTGCTTGCGGGTACAACCGGTCCAGCCCATGAGCAACCACCCCAACCGTCGGGATATCATATTTTAAAGCGGCTTTATGGGCGGTGATATCAATGCCATACGCCAGTCCACTGACCACTACCAGAGACAGGTCTTTCAGCCCTGACAAAATACGTTCACAAACGGCTTTTCCATAATCCGTAGCATGCCGGGTGCCCACGATGCTCAGCACCTTGGCTGTATTGAGATCCGCAGTTCCCTTGTAATACACCATTACAGGGCTATCCACACAGTATTTCAACCGGCGTGGATAATGATCATCTGTATAGAAAAGGGGAGTAATGCCCTGCTTTTTTATGAAGGCTATTTCTCTTTCGGCCCGGTCAAAAAGAGCATGATCTCTAACCGCTTTTGCTCTTATGGCACCAAACTTAGGGAGGGCGGCCAGTTCTTTGGCAGAGACCTCAAAAACATTTCTGGCCGTGCCGAAAAAGTGGAGTAGTTTTTTGGCCAGAACATCCCCTATCTGGGGAATGAGCGTGAGAGCTATCTGGTACTTTAACTCATCCTCTCCCTGCATTTCTGATCTTTTAATGCCCCATTTCTTTCAATCTTAATTGCCATTTCCAGGCGGTATCCATCATTTCCTCAATACCAAACTCAGGCTTCCATCCGAGTTCTTTCTGTGCATGCTCGTTATTGGCAAAGATAGCTACTACATCGCCCGGCCGGCGTGGGCCTGTACTATAATTCAATTTTACGCCACTTACTTTTTCAAAAGCCTTTATTGCCTCCAATACAGTTACCCCGTTCCCGGTACCCAGGTTAAAGACTTCACATTTTTCCTTGTTCTTTTTTGCCATAAGATATTGTAAGGCCCGGGTATGTGCATTGGCAATATCCATAACATGGATATAATCACGCACGCAAGAACCGTCCCGGGTGTTATAGTCAACACCAAACACTGTCATCTGCTGAATTTTTCCAATGGCTGTCTGAGTAATGACCGGCACCAGGTTATCCGGTTTTCCCAGGGGAACTTCTCCAATCTCAATAGAAGGATGGGCTCCCACAGGGTTGAAATATCGCAACAATATATTGTTGGTATCATTTACTTTCGAGTAATCTCTTATTATATCTTCTCCTATGTGCTTCGTACGGGCATAAGGGCTTTCTACCTCCCCCATCGGAGTAGTTTCTACTACCGGCAACTCTTTGGCATTGCCATAGACCGAGCAGGAAGAAGAGAAAACAAAATGTGGAATTTGAAACTCCTTTACACAGCGCAGTACGTTAACCAGTGATTCGAGATTATTGTGGAAGTAGAGCAGGGGTTTTTCTACGGATTCCGGTACTGTTTTATAGGCTGCAAAATGAATAACGCCTTCAATATCCCGATTTTCGGAAAAAACAGCATACGTATCGTCAAAATCACATAAATCAACTTTGTAGTTTTTAACTTTTTTTCCGGTTATTTTTTCAATCCGGTCCAATAATAAAGGGGTAGAGCGGGAATTGTCATCAATAGAAATCACCTCAAAGCCATTGTCTATCAAATCCACAATAGTATGGGAGCCAATGTAACCGCACCCTCCGGTTACGAGTACTGTTTTACTCATATATTAAATTTTTAATGCCTCTTAATAACGCAAAATTAACGCTTTTTCGGAATCTTTCTTCAGCAAAGTACCTCTCAAAAGTTTCACCTCTAAGCATACTTTTCGTAAGCCTTGGCTAATTTAGTATCGTAATCATTTTTTTTATAATCCGGCCCATTGTACCCCTTGGCAAACGCCGCCCATTGATGGTTTTTTAAATAAGGAACCAGATGGTTCACCTCTAAAAACTTCCCGAAAACCTGCAACTGCCGCCTCTCATTTTTTCTCATATCCGCGACAAAGCGAAGGATTTCGTCATAACCCAATGACTTGTAGTGAAAGCCCATGATCTGAAATAACCCATAGGAGGCAGACGCATAAGCCGCTTCTGCCACTTCCGGCTCAGAAAGGATGGATATGGCCCGGGTCAATCGTTCCCATTCTTTCTCTCCTCCATAATAATATTTTCCGGTCCATTTGGAATAGAGTACATCCTCATAACCCTTTTGTAAAGCAGCCGGGTCATATCCGCTTTGTTTCAGTTGGCGCCAAAATATGTGTCCTTCAAACAGGATTTTTGGCAAGCCGTTGTTCAGGAAACCCCGTCCACTGCTTTCCAGTTCGGTAACAGCTCTGATGGCTGCAACCTCCACCTCCAGGCTATGGGCAAGATCTATCAGATCAGACTCTCGTAAATTCCTGCCTTCCGGAACTTTATTGGCAAGGGCCGTCCATGTTTTCGTATAAACAATGCCATCCGATACCAGGTTATTTTTAATCTGAAAGTCTTTTACCGCCTTTTCTGTCGGCCCTCCAAAATAGCTCGTAATGCGCAGGATATAACCTGCCTCGTTCAGCAATTCCTGTAACATCCTTACCGGGCTTCCGCTGGAGCGGTATTTGAGTAATTGCATTTCTTAAAGGTTTAAGGTCTAAATGTAGTTTTTTATCTGGTCTTTGCAAAACAT
>CAYRBD010000015.1:0-44497 GCA_964422465.1 uncultured Chitinophagaceae bacterium | reverse complement strand
GGGATACATTTGATTAAATAGATTAATAGGCGTGTTCATCTCCCTTCATCGTCAGGTTTGTTTTTCGGAGAAAATGCCCGGTTCAAAAAAGATAAAAGATAAGGGAACGCTTAGATTAACTGCCAGGGACAGCACACCAAAAAGCCCCGCATTTCTGCGGGGCGATATGCAGTTTAGCTGTTAAACAGAAACTACGCGATATGACTCAATCAATTTTATTCAGCCGTGATTGTTCCACGCATGGTCAGATGATGACCGGGGAAAGAGCACAGGAAAGGATATTTACCGGCGCTGGGCAGGGTAAAGGTGATCTGGTCGGATTCACCGGGGCCTAACATCTTAGTATGTGCAATAATCTCATCCTGAAATTTTTTGTCCGTAGGGATGTAACCGTTATCTTTTGCATTTACGGCATCATTACCAAAATCATCAATACTTGATCCGGGTTTCAGAATCACTACGTTGTGAGACATGGCAGCCGCTGGTAATTTACCGATATTTTTCATATCCAGCGTGATTTCCTGACCGGCCTTAACGGTAAATGCGGTGTCATTGTAATGCATCTGGTCATCACCGGTAAGGTTGATGTGATCCGTTACCTGCGCGTTATCGGCTGAGGTAGCATTTTCTTCGGGAGTAGTAGCCTCGGTAGCGGCTGAACCTGTGGTGTCGCTTTCGTTGTTTTGGTTGTTGTTGCTGCCACAGGAAGCAAAGAACAACACTGCGCAAATCGCAGATAAGGAAATGATCTTTTTCATGATAAAAAGTGTTTTGTTATTTCGGGCAAAGTTATCTTAGATATCTTAAAAAGCGGTTAAACCTATCTTAAAGTTCAAAAAAAATGACAATTGACTAACAATTAAAAACAATAAGGATCAATAGTTGAAAATAGCCTCGGGCTCATACTTTTTTAACTGCACTTTCGTGGTTTCCCAGTTGCTTGTAAATCCCAGCATAAATCCGCCGCCACCGGCACCGCAAAGCTTAATCATATAATCCCCGTTGTCCAATCCCCTGGAAACTTCTTTTTGAAAAAGGGCAGGGAAAAAATCTTTCATTTCCTGTAACTGAAAAGCGCTCAGGTTGTACAGAGATTGGTAAAAAGCCTCTATATCGTTCTCTAAAAAATGATTAATGGACTGGTTATTATTTTGAAGGACATGCTCGTCAAATTTCTCTTTAAAGCCCGGATGACTATAGAGGAAGTTAAATTTTTCCATCATTGTGGAAGTGCAACGCCCATGGTGGGTGTTGAGCAAAAAGATGACATTCTTTTTTTCAGAAGAGGTCTTTGGCAGTTTAGTGGTCACAATGTCTTCGGCATTCCGGTAGAGAATAGGCTCATTTAAAATGATACTTAAAGGATCAAGTCCGGAACTCACTCCATGAAAGTAGGATTCCAGATTCCCAAGACCATCTTTCAGTTGATGCAGTTTCTGGAGGGTCAGCGCCTTCAAATCATCCTTTATGTTCTTAGCTTTTTTAAGATATCGCAGGAAGATGGCTGCCACGAGGGCTCCTGAACTGCCAAGGCCATAACCCTGTGGAATGGTGCTTCTGAAAAACAGCCCTTCTTCCAGTTCTTTCTCAAATAATTTAACCTCCAGGATAAAATCTTCGTCCATGTGCCCGGCAACAAATTCGCAGAACTTCTTCAAAAACCTGTTGGACTGAAGTGCAAAGTTTTTATTAGCAGCCGATTCATAAAAGTCCAGCCTGCCCGTGTATTTATCACAAGGGATGACCAGCGCCATGCCTTGATGTAATACGGCATATTCGCCAAAAAGTAGCACTTTAGAGTTTAATTGCTCCATGTTTGATAAATGTTAAAAAACAGTTCCTCCTGTTCCTGCCTGATCATAAACGATGGATTTCAGGCCATCCTTAACCTTATTTTTTAAAAACAAATCTACCTCATCCCGGATGGTTTCCGGGTAAAGTAAATGCACATTTGGACCGGCATCAAGGGAAAAACAAACGGGCAGCCCGGTATCTTTTCTAAACTGGAATATCTGTTCCATTATCTGTACCGTTTCGGGCTTGATCAGTAAGTAATAATCTCCTGATGTCATCATCATGGCATGCAAAGATAAGGCTTCTCGCTCTGTGATGGAAATAAATGTATCAAAATCTCCATGTTTCAGGGCAGAGAGCAACTCCAGACAGTGTTTATTGGCCTGTTTAAATCTCGCTGTGGCCAGGGGATGTCCTTCCATCAAAGCGTGGCCGGCGCTGCTGGAAACCTTTTTGGGCTGGTCTTCCACAATAAGGATGGTATCGCGCATATTCCCGAAACATTCATGAACCTGCGGAACGGGAATAGCAAATTCATCATTGCTTCCCGGGACTTTATTTAAATTTCCCCAGAGTGCAAAAGGGCCATGAAAAGACCGGCAGGCGCTACCGCTTCCCAGGCGAGACAACCGGCTGGCCTCCTGTTTAAAATTGTCTTCTGAAAAGCCGGCCACCTTCAAAAATGCAGCTGCAACAGCCGCAAAGGCCGAGGCGGAAGAAGCAATACCTGCAGAATGAGGAAAACTGTTCTGCGATTCAACCCGGATGGCATACTGATCAAACAAGGTCGAAAATACAGGTTGTTTTTGCAGGTATTTTAAAATTCGCAAGCCAAAAGCTTCATGAGACCTCCCTTCAAAATAATAAGAAAATTCCGCTTCTTCCTTCTGCTTTTCGGTACAATAAAGTTTCACTTCTGTTTGGGCTTTACTCAGGGTCAGACTTAAAGAAGCATTACAGGGAAGTTGATTTCCATGTTTTCCCCAATATTTTACCAAGGCAATATTTGAAGGGTAGCGTGCAGTGACGGATGGTTGCTCCATGTTATTTTACGAGTTCCGAATAAGTATAAACAGGCTTTTTATTTTTTTTATGAAAATAGGCTTTTGCCTCCTCTACCTCCCTGCAGGAAGCCATGATAAAATCTCCTCCCCAGGCGCCCATAGACTTTATCTGATAGGGATAGTCGGCAAAGAATCTTTCCCGAACCGGTTCTTTTTTCAGGATTTCAGACAAGAGTTGTTCGCTCTCGTGCATGAGCTCCTCCCAGCACTGAATATTATTGCATAAAGCTGCTTCTTTTACAATTTCATTCATTTTTGTCAGTTGAAATGGGTTCGCCGGGCTATTTTTAAAGTTAAAGACTTCCTCTGCACTCTTTTGTTTTTTCCCACTATAAACAAACAGCAACTTCTTTGTAATGTCATCTGGCAAATAGATTTCTTTGATCAAACGATCGGCCATTGAGTAAAAAAATGGTTTTTTAGCCGTTGCTGCAGCAATGTCGTAGCCCGATCCTCCAAAGGTTTTTTCCAGAAGGAAATAGGGATCCACCCCCGACCAGCGGCCCATTAAGGATAGTAATGTTGCGCTGGTGCCCATCCCAAACCGGCGTTCAAAATCAAGTTCAAATTTGAAATAATGATGAGCCCATGACAAATCCGGGTTTTGCTGCCTGATTAACTGCAATAGTGTTTGAACAACTGCTGCTTTTCCCTTATCATTTGCTTGAATAACCTCCAGATTTTCCGAAAGTATTATTTCGAGCCAACACTTTCCTTTTTCGAAACTTCTCCATAAAATAGGTGCTCCATAACCCGGTTCAACAGTAAGCGTTTGCCCGTAGCGTAGGGGCATGGCCAGACAGGTTGCTCCTCTTAAAACGAGATACTCTCCAAATAACAAAAATTTTCCCGAAGCCTCAAAGACCGTTTTGCTCATGATTGATGACCGGGTACTTTTTTGAGATTCCATTTCTCCGTTAACTGGCGCACAGCAGATACGGAAACCACTTTATCCTTAAAATATTCAATTACCTCCGGCTTTCTGTTCTCAGGAACATGAAGCTGCTTCAATATATTCAGCAAATGCATTTTCATGTGTCCTCTTTGAATCCCAATAGTTACCAAAGATTTAACAGCGGAGAAGTTATTAGCCAGGCCTGCCGCAGCAGCGATACCCATCAGTTCTTTTGCCGACGGATATCCAAGAAGTTCCAGACTTAACTTAACAAGCGGATGCAGGTTGGTTAATCCGCCAACTACACCAAGAGAAAGCGGTATTTCCAAAGTAAACCTGAAGGTGTCCTCCAACAGCTCCACCCGAGTCAACGGACGATATTGCCCACTTTTGGAGGCATAAGCATGGCCGCAGGCTTCTACGGCACGAAAATCGTTTCCTGTAGCCAGCGCGACGGCATCCACTCCGTTAAAAATTCCCTTGTTATGGGTGGTGGCTCTGAACGGATCAACCTCTGCCACCCGCACCCCCAGATAAAATCTTCTGGCAAATTCTTCTCCCGTCATCCCCGGTGTAATATCATCCAACTGATCAAAGGTGGTTTCAACACTACATTTTACCCGGCAATTGGGGGTCAGATTAGAAAGAATACACATAATAATTTCCAGCCCGTCTTCCGAGAACTCCTTTTGGGAAGCATGCCATTGTTTAAAGGTGGTGGAAAACTGCTCCAGGCAGGAGTTAATGAAATTCGCCCCCATGGATTCTACGGTATCAAAAGTAGCATACAATTGCATCAGCCCCGGCTCCTTTTCACTCAAATCCCTGAGTTCAATATCAAGAATTCCACCTCCGCGCCTGATCATATTTTCTGTAATATCGAAACAATCCCGGATTAACAGCTCTTTTAGTTCGGGAAAACGCTGATACAACAGCGCTTTGTTCTCTTTCCACAGGAAATGAACCTGGCCTACTTTTTCCGTATCTACAATTTCGGTTTTGAAGCCCCCTCTGGAGAACCACAACTTTGCACTACTTGCTGCAGCAGCCACTACGGAACTTTCTTCAATCACCATCGGTACCATATAAGCCCGGCCATTGACCATTACATTGGGACAAATACAGTAAGGCAGCGGAAAGTTGGTAATGGTATTTTCACTAAACTCTTCCAGTAGTTTTTGGATTTTTTTATCCGAATGATGAAAACTTTTATAAACTTCCAATGCACTCGGCCGGTCGGCATGAAATGCTGTAACCAGCTCTAGTTTTTCGTCTCTGTTTCTTTTGGAAAAGCCATGAATAATCCCTTGTTGCTCTCTCATTCTGATAAATCTTTTACCGTTAAAAAAGTGCGAGCCAGTAATAATCCTTCGATTTGATTTTGGATAAACGCTTCCAAATCTTCCTGCGACTCTTTTGCATGTTTCAAAAATTCGGAAGCCTGCCCATAAATTGCATTGGTGTTCGATTTTTGAATATAATAATAACCGTCTAAAAAATTCTTAATTCCCCCGCTAATTATCAAGGTGGGACATGCCACCTTGTTTCCAAGCTCTCTCAGCAACCGGTTGCTGAGATTCAGCATTTCATCGGCAGACTGTCCAACCTGCACAAAAGGCATGAGATATTTACTTTTAGTCTGGTTGCGGATCAGCTCCAATTTAGAAAAATTAGTCCCCCCATTGGCAGCAAACTCTATTGCAGTTAAAGGCATTTGAAGCAATCTTTTCATGCTTTCATAACCGAAGCCCTGCCCTACCTCTTTTACGATTAACGGCAATTCTGTCTGTTCCAAAAAACGAGTTATCGTATCTACCGGGGCCATCTGAATTTGATCCCCCTCCGGCTGCATCCATTCCTGGAGCGGATTGACATGGATGATAACCCCATCCGCATCAAGCCGTTCAACCAATTGTTTTATTTTATATAAGGACCGGGTACGTTCCAGTTTTTCTATCTGAGCGATTCCAAAGTTAAGAAAAAAGGGTGATGCTGTTCCCAACAAAGGACGCAGATCAAAATCTTCCGCCTTTTCAGGTTGTTCCAAAGCAATCCGGGCGGAACCAACCCCCATTCCCAAACCATACTTTCCAGCCATTTTTGCCAGGTTCTGATTGATCGCATTGGTTTTTGCCGTACCGCCGGTCATACTGGAAATCCAGATCGGATACTTCAGCCGCTTGTTACCCAGCTTTACAGGCCAGATGCTGTTTTTATCCGGATGAGCAGCCAGCATAGGTTCATAATAAAAACGAGGGTCAACGGTGTTGTTTTGAGCGGTTAAGGCCAGGTCAACATGACTGTCTTTACGGGATTCGGTTTCTGTTGGTGTATTGGCTGTATTGAAATTGTTGGTGCTCATATCAGATAATAAACGCGGGTTGCTTTTTGCTTCAGTAAAACTTATTACACCAAAGCAGACCTAAAGTTGCAAAATTACGCATTTCTTATAGGCAATAAGCCGTATTTTTGTCAAATCTGAAAATAAACAGGGATTTATGTCTGATCAGTCTGCTATTCTGGGTCTCCATCTGCCGACAGACCCCCGCTGGGTCAACCTGGCAGCACTTTCTCTTGATGAGGTCTTAACCGATCATGCCTGGTGTGAACAAAAAGCAGCAACCTCCTGTATTTCACTCATTCAGCGTTATCCTGAGCGAACAAGGCTCGTACAGGACCTGGCGCCCATCGTAACGGAAGAATGGGGACATTTTAGGATGGTGCTTGCAGAAATCTCCAGGAGAGCTTTGAAACTCGGCCCTCAGCGCAAAGATGAATATGTCAACCTATTATTGCAACATGCACAAAAAGGAGGAAGTAAAGAAGGGCGTCTTTTGGATCAATTGCTTACCTGCGCGCTAATAGAAGCAAGAAGTTGTGAGCGATTCCGGCTATTGAGTGAAGGGCTGGAGGATGCATATCTTAGAAAATTTTACCGTCGTTTTATGGAAAGCGAAGCAGGGCATTATACGCTTTTTCTTTCTCTCGCCAACGAATATCTGCCCCGGGAACAAGTAAAGAAACGCTGGAAGGAATGGCTGACTTTAGAGGCGGCTATCATCGAAAATCTTAAAATCAGGGGAGACCGGATGCATTAAGTGTCTCCTTATACATTTACGCCAAATAAATAACCGGCCAGGGCTGTCAGTCCCATCGCCAGGGTTCCCCAAATAGTTATTCTGACAACTGCTTTTAAGATGCTTGCCCCGCCTGTCTTTGCGGAAGTGGCGCCGAGGATGATCAGGAAAACAATTGAAAACAGATACAGGTAATATTGCATAGAAATTACCGGAGCGAAAAGAGTAACCAGCAGAGGCAAAAGTCCGCCTACTGTAAAGGATGCACAGGAAGCCAGGGCTGCCTGAATAGGTCGGGCCTGAGTAATCTCATTGATGCCCAACTCTTCCCGGGCATGGGCGGTGAGCGCATCTGATTCCGTCAATTCCATTGCCACCTGCCGTGCAGTAGTCTTGCTGATTCCCCTGCTTTCAAATATTTCTGTAAGCTCCTGAAGTTCCTCTTCGGGGCTTTCTTCAAGTTCACGAGATTCTCTTTTCAGGTCATGAGCCTCTGTATCGGCCTGGGAACTGACCGATACATATTCTCCTGCAGCCATAGACAACGCCCCTGCTACCAAACCTGCAAGCGTAGCTAATATCACAGGAGCCCGGGTATTACTTGCTGCAGCAACCCCTACTGCAATACTGGATACAGAAAGAATACCGTCATTGGCTCCAAGAACAGCGGCCCGCAGCCAGTTGCTTCTTTGCATGAAATGCTTCTCCGAATGTGTCTCCATGTTTATATAAAATAATTAATACCCGTTCAATATTAATGAATATAATCAGGCTTCCAAATCTTATTACTGCAATAAATATCAAACGATTAAATGTTTAATTCTACAACATTTTTACCAATATGCCGTGCCTGACGGTATTTTACAAGTCCCGTGGCGGCGAAATAAATGAATACGAATAAAAAATCCCCGGTTTTTTGAAGATTATATTGAAAATTTATATTTTCAGGGCTTTTTTTAAACAACCCTTTCTATGAATAAATCCAAAGAACTTCATCGCTCTCTGGGCCTTGGCCTTGCCATTGTACTTGTACTGGGTAATATTATCGGGTCCGGCGTTTTTAAGAAGGTAGCGCCCATGGCTGCCGAATTACATTCCTCCGGCTGGATCCTGGTTTGTTGGGTATTGGGTGGCGTGATTACCATGTTTGGGGGAATCAGCAATGCCGAAATAGCAAGTATGCTGGCAGATACCGGCGGAGAATATGCCTATTACAAAAAGATATACAACCGCTTTTTTTCATTTATTTACGGGTGGTCTAATTTTGCAGCCATCAAAACCGCGGCTATTGCCTCTATAGCCTACGTATTTGCCCAATCTCTAAACAGCATTGCGCCTTTCTCTCCTCTTCTTACATCGCTCAGGGGATGGAACATTTTTGGTGTTTTTTATCCTTTTGAAGGATTTAGCGTCAAGCTGATTGCCATTGTACTGATTTTGTTCCTTACCTGGTTCAATAGCCGGGGATTGAAATTAGGAGCTAACCTGAGTACGGTTATTTTGCTGTTAGTCATTACCGGCATTGTTGTCATTACAGTAGGTGGAAACTTGAGTGCGCATGCGCAGGTAAGCAAAGCCTGGATTTTTACACCTGTGGAGGCTGGCCCGGTAACGGTCAGCGCTATTTTTACGGCTATGCTGGCTGCTTTTTGGGGGTATGAAGGATGGAATTCGGTTGGTTTTCTGGGAGGAGAGATTAAAAATGCCCATCGAAATCTGCCTTTTGCCATTATAATAGGGTTATTTATTATCATAGTTCTCTACCTGGTTGTCAACATGAGTTATTTATCGGTTTTATCTATCCCGGAAATGGAAGCCATTAATTCCCGGGTTAGTAATGTTGCAGCCATAGAAACCGTGCGATCCTTCTGGGGGCCTTCGGGCGTCATCTTTATTTCTGTCGTAATCTGTTTATCTACTTTTGGATGTACACATGCCACCATTATGAGCAATGCAAGAACTTCCTTTGCTATGGCCAGGGAAGGGCTGTTTTTCTCCAAAATGGCAAAGGTGAATACGCATAATGTGCCCGGTAATGCCCTTTGGTATCAGGGCGTATGGGCTTGTATCCTGGTGCTTTCCGGTACTTTTGATCAGCTAACCGATATGTTGATCTTTGCGGCTTTTATTTTTTATGGAGCTACCACTCTGGGTGTCTTTATTCTTCGAAAAAAAATGCCGGATGCGCCAAGGCCATACCGGGTGTGGGGATATCCGGTGATCCCCGCGCTCTTTATCCTGTTTTGTATTTTCCTGATTGCCAACACCATTTATGCAAGGCCGCGGGAAGCCGGAATAGGGCTGGTATTGATTTTTATTGGCGTTCCTTTGTACGCGTGGTTTAAGCGGATACAAAAACGGGAAAAGATACTATAAAAACACGCTTTGGTGCCCGAAGTAACCGGGAATTCTTTCTTTAAATAAATATTTGCCAAGCTGCTTTTTGCGCAACTTTAAAAGCATTTCTGTCGATAGAAAGGGGCACCTTTTTCTTTTTAAAAAAAGAAATCAGGTTTTCTGTTGATATATTTCCCACCAGTTCATCTTCTGCCATCGGACAACCGCCTATACCGCTGATGGTGCTGTCAAAACGGCGGCATCCACTTTCAAAAGCCGCGTTTATTTTGGGCTCCCAATTGTCGGGGGCCGAATGAAAATGAGCCCCGAATTCAACCTCCGGAAGAACAGGAATCAGGTGGGAAAATAAGTAGGTAATGGTTTGCGGATCGGCCAGGCCAACGGTATCTGATAGGGAAATAATTTTTATTCCCATTTCTGAAAAAATACTTACCCATTTTTCTACAATCTCTTTGCTATAGGGGTCGCCATAGGGGTTCCCAAAGCCCATGGAAATGTAAAGTACCAATTCCTTTTGGCGATTTTTACAAAGTTCCTGAATCTTTCGCACCAGAGATAACGACTCGCTAATGGTTCTATTGGTATTTCTAAGTTGAAAGGTTTCTGAAACGGAGAAAGGATAGCCCAGGTAAGAAATTTGCTCATGTTGAACGGCATCTTTTGCGCCCTGCTCATTGGCCACGATAGCCAACAACCGGGTTTCTGATTGTCCGGTGTCCAATAGAGGAAGAACTTCTGCAGTATCCGCCATTTGTGGAATGGCATCGGGAGAAACGAAGCTGCCAAAATCCAGCGTATCAAAACCTACCTTCAACAGGCTGTTCAGATAGCCTGCTTTTTTCGCAGCAGGGATAAGCGTTTCCCATCCCTGCATAGCATCCCGCGGGCATTCAATGAGTTTCACTTGCGATGGTTTTCTCGAATAATCCACATGGGAAAGATACAAGATATTTTCTATTTAAGACAAGTTCCCCAAATGTTTATCAAGAATTTAACTACTTTCGGGACAGCAGCAGTTGTTCGGCAATTTGTAGATCAATCGGCCGGGTTATTTTTATATTTTCATCCTCTCCTTCCACCAGGTGTATTGGATGTCCAGCTCGTTCCACAACTGTTGCTTCATCTGTAAATCCCGGATGGTAAGCCTGTTCAAAAGAAGGTAATAGAATTTCCGACAGGAAAGTTTGAGGCGTTTGGATAGCTCTGAAATGCTCACGGTCTGCTGCAAAACTCCCCTTTTTATCTACCCGCCTGATGGAATCTTTTACTTTTATAGCGGGAACAGCGCTTCCATGTTTCATGGCCTCCTGATAACAGTTTTGAATTAAAGCAGAGGAAACAAGGGGTCGTACGCCATCATGAACAAAAATTACGGAAGGGGATTTTATTACTTTCAATCCATTTTTAACCGATTCAAAACGGGTAGCTCCTCCCCTTACAGGAATAACAACGCTCCCGGAAAAACTCGTTAAGATGTATTTCTCAAAATGTTCTGACCGGACGGCAGGAAACACCAGGACAAGCGTTATATCTGGAAAAGCAGTTAAAAAAGCCTGTATGCTGTAAAAAAGAAGCGGTTTATCCCCTAATAAAAGAAACTGCTTGGGGATTGTTCCCCCCATGCGAAGCCCTTTTCCCCCGGCTACAATGACAGCATATTTTCTCCTCATGAAATTACAGGATCAGCATGGCATCTCCATAGCTGAAAAAGTGATACTTTTCTTTTATGGCTTCCCGATAGGCATGCATCACCAGTTCATAATCTGCAAAAGCTGCAACCATAATCAGCAGACTGGTCTTTGGCAGGTGGAAATTGGTAATCATACAGTTGGCGATCCTGAAATCGTAAGGTGGATGAATAAACAGATTGGTCCAGCCTTCGTCAGACCGCAACAAATCAGAAGATGTTACGGAAGATTCTACAGCACGCATGCTGGTGGTGCCTACGGCACAAACCTTCTTTTCTTTTTGCTTGGCTCTGTTTACGATTTGGGCGGCCTGATCGGTAATGCGAAAGTACTCCGCATCCATTTTATGTTTACTTAAATCCTCCACTTCAATGGGCCGAAAAGTACCCAGTCCGGTGTGCAACGTTACTTCAGCAAAGTTGATTCCTTTTATTTCAAGGCGTTTTATCAGGGTTTCAGTAAAATGCAAACCCGCGGTAGGAGCGGCAACGGCGCCTTCATACTTGGCATACACGGTTTGGTACCTCTCCTTGTCTATTGCATCAGGGTTCCGCTTAATATATTTGGGAAGCGGTGTTTCTCCCAATCTTGTTAACAAGGCTTTATATTCTTCATCGGTACCGTCATTTAAGAAACGAATAGTACGTCCCCGAGAAGTGGTATTGTCAATAACCTCGGCAACCAGTTCATCATTCTCCCCAAAAAATAATTTATTCCCGACCCGGATTTTCCGAGCAGGGTCCACGATTACATCCCAAAGGCGGGTATTCATATTTAATTCACGGAGGAGGAAAACTTCTATAGCAGCACCTGTTTTTTCCTTACGCCCATGCAGACGTGCCGGGAAAACTTTGGTGTTATTAACAATTATGGCATCATCTTCATCGAAATAATCATATACATCTCTAAATACTTTGTGTTCTATTTTTCCACTGTCCCGGTGAACCACCATTAAACGGGCTTCATCTCTTTTTTTTGCGGGTCGTTGTGCTATTAAATTCAGAGGAAGATCAAATTTAAACTGCGATAATTTCATCTTGCGGTATGGATTTAGGGGCGGCAAAGATACTGAATTGGTATGATATGGCATATTAAAATTACTATGTTATTCAGTATGAAACAATTACAAACGAAAAAAGGTTTACTTTTTGTCAAAAAAACATTTACTCATCGGGGAATAGCCGCAATAAGCTGCCGTGTGTAGAGGGTTTGGGGATGATGATAAACTTGCTCGGCAGTACCAATTTCTTCTATTTGTCCCTTGTTCATTACCATGATGCGATCGCACATAAACTTAACCACCGACAGATCATGGGAAATAAAAATGCAACTGAAATGAAACTCTTCTTTTAGCTGGAGCAGAAGATTTAATACCTGCGCCTGCACACTCACATCCAGCGCAGAGACAGATTCATCACAGATAATGAAATCCGGTTCCATAGCCAATGCCCGGGCAATGCATATCCTTTGGCGCTGTCCTCCGGAAAACTCATGGGGATATCCTTTCATCGTATCCGGATCCAAATCTACTTTTTCAAGAAGTTCCCGGATTTTTTCCTTCCTTTCTCTGTCATTGTGATGAAGCCCATGTACTTTCATAGGCTCCAAGAGGGATTCTTCTATAGTCAGCCGTGGATTCAGTGCAGAATAGGGGTCCTGAAAAATAAGTTGCAACTGAGGACGAAGTTTTCTTAAAGCGTTTTTTGACAACGTACACAAATTTACCCCCTTATACCAGATTTCTCCGGAAGTGGGAGATATCAATTGTAAAATGGTGCGCCCCAAGGTAGTTTTACCACAACCCGACTCTCCTGCCAATCCCAGTATTTCTCCCTGTCCAACTTCAAAGTTCACGTTATTTACGGCCTGAGTCCAGTTTAATATCTTCCCAAAAAAGTTTTTCTTTCCGGGGAATTGAACCGTCAGGTTCTTAACTCTCAGGATAGGATCACTAATTGTTTGCGCACGGGCAATCTTTTCTTCCGGTTCAATCTCTAAAGATTGAATTAGTGTTTCCATGTTTGTCTGCCGGGAGATCATTTCTCCATTTTTAAATTGGATAAAATCCGACATGACCGGCAGCTTCTTCAAAATCCGATTAGTGGGTGGCCGGCAGGCAAGCAACCCTTTGGTATAAGGATGCTGCGGATTGGAAAATATCGCTTCAATACTTCCTTGTTCTACAATCCGGCCTTTGTACATCACAATAACCCGATTGGCTATGGCCCTGATCACGCCCAGATCATGAGTAATAAAGAGCACACTAATTCCCAATTGCTGTTGCAAATCGCGAAGTAAATCCAGGATGGCTTTCTGAACGGTTACATCCAATGCCGTGGTGGGTTCGTCTGCAATAATAAAAGGGGGCTTACAACTAATGGCCATGGCGATCATGACCCGTTGCTTCTGTCCACCGGAAAGCTGGTGAGGATAACGATAAAATAGCTGCCGTGGATTGGGTAGTCTTACCTGTTCAAAGAGTTGGATCACCTGGTCTGCCGCCTCTTTTCGGGAGACTTTCCCATGTACACGAAGCCCTTCAGCAACCTGTTCTCCACAAGTAAAAACAGGATTCAGAGAGGTCATAGGTTCCTGAAAGATCATGCCGATTTTGTTTCCCCTGTACTGCCGCATTCCCTCTTCAGGCAGTTCGAAAAGATTCACCCGCTTTTCTTTCTCATTGAAATAAACAGCTCCTTTGGTTTGGCATTTTGAAGAAGCGGGCAAAATACGCATTAAGGAAAGGGCACTTACTGATTTTCCCGACCCGGATTCTCCGACCAGGCCCACAATATCTCCTTTTTCAATTTGAAATGATATCCCGTGCACGACTTCGTTTTCCGCTCCTTCACTAAGGAAACGAATAGAAAGATTTTGGATATCTAACAAGGCTGGCATTCAGCGTCAACTATTTCCCTTCAGAGACTTTGCCGTATTTCCCTGCAGAAAAGGTGGCCTTCAGGTATTCTCTGTTGGCATTGGCAATGTGTGTAATCGGAATCTCTTTAGGGCAGGCTTTTTCACATTCTCCTATATTTGTACAGCTTCCAAATTTTTCTTTGTCCATTTGAGCTACCATGTTTACGACCCGGCTTTCTCTCTCAGGCTGACCTTGCGGTAAATGGGTAAATTGTGAAACTTTAGCACTGAGAAACAGCATGGCAGAGGAGTTGGGACATGCAGCCACGCAGGCACCACAACCGATGCAGGTAGCCGCAGCAAAAGACAGGTCTGCATCTTCTTTTTCAATAGGAATAGAATTGGCATCTACGGCATTGCCGGTATTTACAGAGATATAACCGCCTGATTCAATAATACGATCAAAAGCGCTGCGGTCAACTGCCAGGTCTTTGATAACAGGAAATGCTCCTGCACGCCAGGGTTCCACTACAATGGTTTCCCCATCATTAAAATGCCGCATGTGCAACTGACAGGTGGTTGTCCCCCGCATGGGGCCATGAGCCCGTCCATTAATATACATGGAACACATACCACATATTCCTTCCCGACAATCGTGATCGAATGCAATGGGGTCTTTCCCTTCGTTTATTAACTTTTCATTCAATACATCAAACATCTCCAGGAATGACATGTCCTCAGATATATCTTCTACCGGGTAAGTTTCAAAATGGCCTTTATCCTTCCCGTTTTTTTGTCTCCAGACTTTTAGTGTTAGGTTCATTAGTTATATGGCTTTATGGTTATATGGCTTTATGATTATATATATATTTTTTCATTAGTATATTTTATTAATGTATTAATATCTAATGGCAGCCGGTTTAATTGATTCTTAATGAACTCATATTCCTGGTCAGAAAGTAATCTTCTGTCTTGAGCTTTTTGATTCCAGTCATTGCTTTCCAGAACTGAACCCCTGCTAATAATGTAAAATCTAATTTTATCCTTCTTTGTGTATCTTCCAAAACCCTCTGCAATATTAGCTGATATTGAATCTACTGATCTGGTAAATTGTTTTCCAATGGTTGATTGTGGAAAATAATCCCATTTAACAATAATACTCCATACATAATTACTCAACTCATAAGCTCGATTATAAGCACTTATGTCATTTAATCTTAAGTATTTTTTATTTTCAGTCAAACTTATATTGGTAAAGAAATTATTCCAACCATTCAACCACATAACCATTCAACCATTGAACCTACTTATAACTCCGCTGACTCAAATGAATTACTTCAAATTCCAATGGCTCTTTATGCAGTTCAAAATGGTTTCCTTCTTTACGTTCCCAGGCGCTGACATAGCAGAAGTTTTCATCATCTCTTTGGGCTTCTCCATCTTCAGTTTGATGTTCTTCCCTAAAGTGAGCTCCGCAACTTTCATCCCGCTGTAATGCATCTTCTGCTAACAACTCGCCCAATTCCAGGAAATCTGCCACACGGCCGGCTTTTTCTAATTCCGGATTAAATTCCTTGTCGTCTCCCGGCACACGCACCTCTTTCCAAAATGCTTCCCTCAGCTCCCGAATTTCCTGAATGGCTTCAGTAAGCCCTTTCTCATTGCGGGACATTCCACATTTATTCCAGGTTATTTTCCCCAGTGCTTTATGAAAATAATCTACAGAATGTTTTCCTTTGACATTTAACAACCTATCAATTTGTGCTTTAACTGCATTTTCTGCTTCTTCAAAGGCCGGATGATCGGTAGCTATCGGTTTGGTGTTAATTTCCCCCGCCATAAAATTGCCCATGGTATAAGGAAGGATAAAATATCCATCAGCTAATCCCTGCATCAGCGCCGAAGCCCCTAAGCGGTTGGCGCCGTGATCGGAGAAATTACATTCCCCAATGGCAAATAACCCCGGAATGGTCGTCATCAGGTTATAATCTACCCAAAGCCCTCCCATCGTATAGTGGCTGGCCGGAAATATGCGCATGGGTACTTCATAAGGATTCTCATCGGTGATCCTTTCATACATTTCAAAAAGATTCCCATACTTTTCTCTAATGACCTGCTTTCCCAAGCTAATTATTTCTTCTTCAGAAACAGCTGGCTTTTGCAATTTATGAGCCTGCGCCTTACCATAACGTTTTATCGCAGAAGAAAAATCCAGATATACCGCTTGTTTGGAAGCCCCTACTCCATAACCGGCATCGCAACGTTCTTTAGCAGCACGGGAAGTTACATCCCGGGGGCCGAGGTTTCCAAAAGCCGGGTAGCGACGTTCGAGGTAATAATCTCTTTCTTCTTCCGGTATGTTATTGGGACTACGTTCGTCTCCTTTCTTTTTGGGTACCCATATCCGGCCATCATTTCTCAACGATTCGCTCATCAAGGTCAGTTTACTCTGATAGTCTCCCGAAACCGGAATACAAGTGGGATGGATTTGAGTATAACAAGGATTGGCAAAATAAGCGCCTTTTTTATGAGCTTTCCAGGATGCTGTTACATTACATCCCATAGCATTGGTAGATAAATAAAATACATTTCCATATCCGCCGGAAGCCAAAACAACGGCATGACCAAAATACCGCTCCAATTCCCCGGTGACCAGGTTTCGGGCAATAATCCCCCTGGCCTGGCCGTCAATAATGACCACCTCCAGCATTTCGTGCCTGGCATGCATTTCTACTTTTCCCAGGGCAATTTGTCTTTCCAGCGCAGAATAGGCGCCTAATAACAATTGCTGTCCGGTTTGTCCGGCGGCATAAAAGGTACGCTGTACCTGAACCCCGCCAAAAGAACGGTTGGCCAGCAAACCACCATATTCACGTGCAAAAGGAACTCCCTGTGCTACACATTGATCAATAATATTAGCGCTCACTTCTGCCAAACGATAAGAATTGGATTCCCTGGAACGAAAATCGCCCCCCTTGAGGGTATCGTAAAAAAGCCGGAAATCTGAATCACCATCATTTTGATAGTTTTTGGAAGCGTTAATTCCGCCCTGTGCAGCTACGCTGTGTGCCCGGCGCGGGCTGTCCTGAAAGCAAAATGTCTTTACCTGATAGCCCAGCTCGGCAAGAGTCGCAGAAGCTGAAGCACCGGCAAGACCGGAACCAATAACGATGATCTCCAACTTGCGCTTGTTGGCAGGGCTTACCAGTTTACAATGATTTTTATAATTGGTCCATTTTTCTGCTAACGGACCTTCAGGAATTTTTGATTCTAATTTCATAATTATTTGAAGATAAAGGGGTTCAATCTATTCATCCATTAATCGCTCTTTAATTTACCCAGCCGAAATACATGGAGATGGGCATAATAGCAAACAAGATTGGAACTATAATAGCATACGCAATTCCTATGCCTCTTATAATAGCTATATATCGGGAGGAGGTCATTCCCAACGTTCTGAATGCGCTTTGAAAGCCATGAGCCAGATGAAAACCCAGAACAATAACCCCGATAAGATACACAATCACCACCCACAGTTGACTAAATACCAGCAACATCCTTCCGTAGAGCGCATCCATTTCTTTTCCTTCGTAACTGACTTCCCCAACGCCTCCGAAGATACTGGCAAACCGCGTATGTACCCAAAAATCGCTGAGATGGATAATCAGGAACAATAAAATCAACACCCCCAAGAGCCCCATAGAACGGGAATACCATGTGCTGGTATTTTTCCGATGGACGACCGCATATTTGATTGGTCGCTTGCTTTTGTTTTGTTTTGTTAAAACCAGGCCCTGTATAATGTGAATAATAAACCCGGCAAAAAGACCCACTTCCAGAATGTGCATGATCCAGTTTTTGCCTAAGAAATTGGCCACCTTATCAAAAGTGGCCCCATGATCGGGCACAAAAATGGCCAGATTGGCTGTACAATGCACAATCAAAAAGAGGATAAGGAAGATTCCGGTAAAAGCCATCACCAGCTTTTTACCAATAGCGGAAGTAAAGTATGTTCCCCACTTCATAAAAAAAAATTGAACGGTTAGATGTGTAAGTACTAAACTACTGGCAAACTTACAGCAGAAATGGGAAAAAGTCAAAAAAAGATAATCCTATCGGTTACACCCGATCCAATACTTTAATAATCTGATCATCAATCAACTGGAACAAATTGAAGGGAGCAAAAGTACGCCAGTTGTCATTTTCCAGGAGATTTACATAGCGGTCGAGACCCGAGTTGGCAAACTCACGGGCAGTTTGCTCCGGCATATTCAGGCAGGTAATCCATCCTCCTTCCTCTGCAATATCTTCCCACCATTCCTCATAATAACAATCATCTGAACTGTGGAAATTGAGCACATTCTCGGATATGAGAATAAATTTACTGATCCCCTTATTCATTAAAACATCTATGATTTCCCTCTTCAAAAACATAATGTCATTCTCAATACAATCGTTCCACTCTCCTATTAGTTCAATAATAGAAAATCCATATTGATAATCTGTATATAGAATCTTCAGATAAAGGTTATCCGATCCAAAATAATCCCACTGTGGATGAATAAAATAATTGTAAATCTTCTGAGTATAGGCAAACTCGTTATATTGTTTGCCATAAAATGGGGAATGCTCATCCTCTTCTGCGGTATATAGATGCCGCCAATTAAAAAAAGGCTCAATCTCGTGCATGTCCTACCTCCTTTTCTTTTTCTTCACTATTACAAATGTAAGGGTTTATTTTTTAGCTTTACAAATCTTTAGTCTTCTTTTTGCACCAGATAACTGGAAAGAATCGCTCAAGGAAATCTATAAGAAAAAAACTAAAATACAAAATTATGGAGATCATTTTATTTTTAAAAAGGCGCTTCTTTATCCTGTTTTTAGTCCTGTCTGCTCAAGCTTCTTTTGGACAGGAGCAATTTGAATTAAACAGCGGGTGGCGCTGTAAAAAGGCTACTGAAATAAAAAATCCTGGAAGTGTGCTCTCCAGGCCCGATTACCCATTGAACCAATGGATGCCTGCCGTAGTACCAGGGACCGTACTCACTACACTCCTCTATAACGACAAAATACCGGACCCTTTTTATGGAATGAATAACAAACTAATTCCCGACATTTATGATACAGGTCGTGATTACTATACTTATTGGTTTACAAAAGATTTTGAAATCCCTTCCTGCAAAACAGAGAAACAACTCCATCTCCACCTCAGGGGAATCAATTACGGATGTGATATTTTTCTAAATGGGCATAAAATAAACAGGGAAACACATTACGGCATGTTTCTGCGGCAGGAATACGATATTACCTCTTACCTGAAAAAATCCAAAAACAGATTAGCCATTATCGTTTATCCGCCCAATCCTGTAGGAAATGCTATCCGCGGACAGGGAGGGGACGGAACAATAGCACGTAATGTAGGCAGCCAATATACTGCCGGATGGGATTGGATTCAGCCCGTACATGACCGAAATACCGGAATTTGGGATAAGGTCTGGATAAGTGCTACCGGCCCGGTAGAAATTCGTTATCCACATATTGTTACCGAGGTACCGGGGACCCGTTTTCCGGGAGCGGATCAGGACTCTGTCGAAATAAAAGTTTCAGCACAATTGCGCAATTCCTTCAATCATGCCATAACCGGTATTCTCCTGTACAGGATGGAAGGTAAAAAGATTTCCAAAAAGATAACGATTCCTGCAAACCAAAGCATAGAGGCTTGCCTGCCGGATTTACATCTCCAACATCCTCGCCTTTGGTGGCCCAATGGTTACGGGAAACAAAATCTTTACCAAGCTCATTTGGAATTTCTGATAAACGGGCAAACCCTTTCTGATAGCACCGGCCTTCGATTGGGAATTCGTCAAATTCAAACAAAATGGGATGCCTTTACCCGTAGTATGAAAATTTTTGTAAACGGCCAGCCCATTTTTGTTAAAGGAGGAAACTGGATTGCCTCCGATGCCATGCTTCGTTTTTCTCCAAAAAGATATGATGCCGAGGTGCGGTTCCACAAGAATATGAATTTGAACCTTATTCGTGTATGGGGAGGTTCTTTAACAGAGCGCCCCGAATTTTACAAAGCCTGCGACAAATACGGACTCCTGGTCATGCAGGACTTTTGGATGTCCGGAGACTGCAACGGCAGATGGCAGGATCCGTTGAAAAAAGATGATCAATGGGCCAGAAGGCAATATCCCGATGACCATCATTTGTTTCTGGAATCTGCTGCAGACCAGATACGGATGATCCGGAACCATCCTTCACTGGCTATATGGTGTGGCGGAAATGAGATCACCCCGCCGGAGGACATCCTCCTTCCTTTAAGAGATTCTCTTCTACCCCTTTTAGACGGTACAAGATGGTTCGTGGACTATTCTAATTCAGACAGCATGTCCTACAACAGCCTGGGTGGAAATGGGGACGGACCTTATGGCATCCAGCCCCTCAACCATTTTTGGGCAAAAAGAACTTACCCTTTCAATTCGGAAGTAGGGTCTGTAGGCATCGGGGACCTGGTTTCATTAAAAAGATTTATTCCCGGAAAAGACCTGATTCCTCCCAATGATAAAGAGATAGATTCTGTTTGGCGGTACCATAAATATATTGGTTATGGGCCATCCATAGACCGGTATGGAGCTACAAAAGGAATAGCCGATTTTGCTGAAAAAGCCCAGTTGGTCAATTACAATCAATATCGCGCGCTTATTGAAGGTTTCAGCGCTCATATCTGGGAATGGTACACCGGGATAATTATCTGGAAAACCCAAAATCCGTGGACTGCATTACGTGGACAGATGTACGATTATTATCTGGATCCGAATGCAGGATTATACGGGCTTCACCATGCTTCAGAACCTTTACACGTCATGTATGATCCGGCCAAAGGAATGGTTGATATTGTAAACAATACCTTTAATGAAAAACGTGATATGATGCTCCAGGTTTATTTTTTGAGCATAAAGGGCCAAAAAAGGCTACTCACCCAGGTACTGGAATTTATCAATCCTTCTTCCATAAAAAATTATCTTCCATTGGGAAAAAGTTTAAAACGACTCACTGCAAAGAAAGGCGGATTTTTACTGTTGCAATTAAAAAACACTCAAAAAGAAATATTGAGCGAAAATTTCTATTGGCTTCCAGATTCTACAGGTCGATATTCGGGTCTCCAAAATATAGACACTGCCTGTTTAAAAGTAAAGGCTTATCAAAAAGAGCACGGCACCATTGAGGTGTCCATTGAAGCCCCGGAAGGAGGACCAGTAGCATTCTTTAACCGGATTTCCCTGGTAAACCAGAAGACCAAAGAGCGAATGCTCCCGGTATTTTATAGCGACAACTATATATCAGTCATTCCCGGGGAAACAAAAACCATTACAATAGATGCTCAATCTCTATCTGACCTTAAAGATTCACAGGTTTCCGTAAAGGGCTGGAATGTGCCGATGCAATACATTACAATTGCTACATCTGAAAATTAGGAAGTCTATATCTCAAAAGCCTTTTTTATAGGTTCAACAAAATCCAGTTTTTCCCAGGTAAACAATTCTACTTTAATTTCTTTTTTCTCTCCATCAGGGGTTTCAAAACTTTTGATAACCTTTTCATTTTTTCGGCCCATGTGGCCATAAGCCGCGGTTTCAAAATAAATAGGTTCTCTTAATTTTAGCCTTTTTTCAATGGCATAAGGCCTCATGTCAAACAAGTCTTTCAACTTAGCCGCTATTGCTCCATCGCTCAAGTTAACTTTTGAGGTTCCATAAGTATTTACGTATAACCCGGTTGGTTCTGCCACCCCTATAGCATAGGAAACCTGTACCAGAATCTCATCTGCCAGGCCGGCAGCCACCAGGTTTTTGGCAATGTGACGGGCGGCATAAGCTGCAGAGCGATCCACTTTGGATGGATCTTTGCCTGAAAAGGCTCCGCCGCCGTGGGCACCTTTTCCCCCGTAGGTATCTACAATAATTTTCCGGCCTGTAATGCCGGCATCTCCATGCGGACCGCCGATGACGAATTTCCCGGTTGGGTTTATATGGTATTTCACAGCATCGGTAAACAGTTTTTGCAGGTTTTCAGGTAATTGCTTTTTAACCCGGGGAATCAAAATGTGGATGATGTCTTCCTTGATTTTCCGGGCCATTTCTTCATCGCTGCCAAATTCATCATGCTGTGTTGAAATGACAATGCTATCAATACGTATGGGTTTGCCATCGTCATTGTATTCGATGGTTACCTGGGATTTGGCATCCGGACGAAGGTATTGAATGTCTTTATTTTCCCGGCGAAGCACTGCCAGTTCTTTAAGCAACTTGTGAGAGAGATCAAGAGAAAGCGGCATAAAATTCTCAGTCTCATTGGTGGCATATCCAAACATCATTCCCTGGTCGCCGGCCCCCTGCTCTTCTTTATTTTCCCGATCTACTCCCCTGTTGATATCTGCAGATTGTTCATGAATGGCCGATAAAACGCCACAGGAATCTGCTTCAAACATGTAAGCGCTGTGGGTATAACCAATTTTCTTAATGACATTGCGGGCAATCTTCTGTACATCCAGATAAGTGTTGGATTTAACTTCTCCGGCCAAAATTACCTGTCCGGTTGTTACCAGGGTCTCACAGGCTACCCGGGCTGCCGGGTCAAAGGCTAAAAAATGATCGACTAAGGCATCGGATATCTGGTCTGCTATTTTATCGGGATGACCTTCAGAAACGGACTCTGAAGTGAACAAATAAGGCATGAATATGAGATTTATGAAAAGTGCAAACTAAATTTTTGGGCGAAAGTAAAATACTTTATTGAATTTTTGTGTAAACCACATGTAACTTCATGGAATATTCTGAATGATTTCCTCCGCCCAAAACCACACGTCCGACATCACGCCCCCGGTCTAAAGGGTCAAGAATTCCCAGCCGGAAGCCATAATTGGTTTCTTTATTTAAAGGAGTAGGCGTAAGCAAATGTTGTAAAAAACGAGTGATATTAAAGCGATATTGTACCACTTTCTCTCCTTCCTTATTGGTGATGCCTGTTGCCAGACCCCCAAAATAGTTTAAGTTGGTAAACTGAGTCCCGTAAAGCGGACTGGAAGTTACTCCGGCATCCACTACATACCCCAGGGAGTCCTTTTCAGCGTTTTCATATTGCCATAAAAAGAGCCCATAGGGAGATTGGAAGGTCTTGTTTCCGGGATCCGCCACCTGGGTCAGGATGAGTTCCGCCTTATTAATGAGCGCCGCCGGAAAATCTTCCAAATAGGGCAAGGTAATATCAGCATACAAGCCGGATTGATCCTGAAGGAAAATAACCGAATCAGATACGGCAGTAGAATCCTGCAGATGATCAGCCACCTCTGAGCCCTGAAAATTGTGACGAATATAATTGGACCAAACCCCTGTTTGTGTGTTGAAGGGGAAATAGGCTGTTAAAGAATCTTCGGTGCTGTTTTTATAGAATACCGTCATTCCGGTATAAGTATTATCCAATTCAAAATACAACAATGATTTCCTTCCCGCGGTAACGCTATCCGGCACCAGAGCAAAGCCATTCAGCCATTTATGAAAAGCCGAATCATTGGCCAATGACCCATCACTATTTTGTTTCAACAATTCATTTCCAAAGGCCTTATTCAATTTAATACGCAACTGGGCAGGTTGTTTATCTCCATAAATAGAAATTGAATCCCCGATGCCTTTAGGCGTAACCGTTGCTGTTCCTAATGGACTGGCCTGATCAATATCAAAATGCTGATGAACATAGTACTTTAATGAAGTATCAGAAAATTCCGGGTCTGTAATCCTGTACACCGTATAAGTCTGAGCGCCCAGGGAATCACCATAATAACCGGCATATCGAAGGGAAAGAACCACAGAATCCAAAACCGGGGAAGGACCGGAAAAGGAAGTAGAAGCAGAAGCCAGCCCCAACTGCAGGTAAACCACGCTTACGGTAGTCCCAAAAGTAGGATCGCTGTTTATAGCGCCGCTAGTCACGTTTGTCGTGGTTGTACTGTAGGCCGAATCCTGGTTGCGAAAGAAGGTATGGGTACGAACCGTAAAAGTATCCGTTTCCATCGCCGGGGCATCTCCATTTCCATGAGCAATTGATCCACCAAGGATAGTAGATTCGTTACACCCCTGTAAAATACAGAGCATTGCAACCAAAGACAAGCAAAATGCACCTGTCTTTTTGAGCTTGTTCATTTGCATAAAACAAAATTGGTTTTCGGAAAATCAGGAGGTAGGAGCCAGTTTTTCATAATAGTCCATATAAAGATCGGCAAGCCCTTCTTCATCTGTAAATTGGAAGATTTCTTTTCCTTTTTTGTCGATTTCAGTAAGAATCGTTTCATCGGCCTGGCTGTCTCCAACCGCTATCCCGTCTGCAAAGGAGCATCCTCCCAAATTCAGGGCCCGGTTGGTTCGCTCAGCATAAGGGGCCAGATCCTTTTCTTTCACGGCATTGCTTATGCGGGCTTTTTTCAGGAAAGATTCATCCAAAACTTCATCGAAGGAATTTTCCTGCAAGGTATAAATACTTTTTGCATTCAAAAAGACCGGTTCCTTTTTATAAGCAGTTTTTAAAAATAAAGGAATAAGAGCCGTCATCCAGCCGGTACAATGAATGATATCGGGAGGCCATCCGAACTTTTTCACCGTTTCCAAAGCGCCTTTACAAAAGAAAGCCATACGCATCACGTTGTCTTTATACCATTCTCCCTTGCCGTTTCTGAAAACAAATTTCCTTTTGAAAAAGTCTTCATTATCCATAAAATAAACCTGGAGACGGGCATTGGGCAGAGAAGCCACTTTAATCAGCAGCGGATGATCGTCATCGTCAATAATAACATTAATACCCGACAGCCGAACGACCTCATGAAGCCGGTGTCTTCTTTCATTTATTACGCCGAACCGGGGCATGATGATCCGGACTTCCATGTTCGAATCATTCGCTTTTACAGCCAGTTCATTCAGTAATTTTGCATAATCTGTTAATTGTAAATAGGGAGACAATTCTTGTGTGATCAATAAAACACGCTTCTTGTTGTTGGTAATCATTAAAAGCTGAAATTGGGTAATCAATAATGTAAAACAAGTGCAAAGTTACCGATTTTTTTGAATTTCGCCGCTCAAGAGGCCGGGACGCCTGCAATTTGATGCCAATTTTAATTATTTTTTTAAAAAAATTATGCATTAGTCCACTAACTTTATAGGAATTGTTTACTTTTGCCTTGAACTAAAATGTATTCCCGTGCTATTAGATTCCTTCCTACCCAAAAGTGCGCTCAAGTTTCCGAGCAAATCCAAGCGTAAAACTCACCTGACTACTATCTTAAAGAGTATTTCCTGGCGTATTGTCGGGACGATTGATACCATAGTAATTTCTTATTTCGTAACCGGTAAAGTAGAAATGGCTCTAAGCATTGGTTTCGTGGAAGTGTTCACCAAACTGACCTTGTTTTATCTGCATGAAAGAGCGTGGATATTGTTTAATAAGAACGAAGAATAAAAAAAGCCCCTATCCTATTTTTTTAGAAATCAGATCAAAATAATATAAATGGATTTATCAACAGGTTTAAAAAGAGGTCCTTTTTCAGAATTACAAACCAACAAACTGATTGAGGTTTTGCCCGGTTTGAGTTCAGGACAGGTTCAATGGTTAAACGGTTACCTGACCGGGCTCGAAACGCTTTGGCAGGATTTAGATACTCCTGAAGTTCAAGCACAGCCGGCTCAGGGTAATTCACTGGTTTCTCCCTCCGGGCCAATATGGATTTTATACGCTACCCATACTGGAAATTGTGAAAACCTGGCAAAAGAGTCGGCAAAGAAAATGGCTGAAATCGGCAGAGAGGCCAAAGTCCTTGACATGGAATCTTTCAAGGTTAAAGAATTGAAAAAAATGAAAGAGTTGCTGGTGATTGTTAGTACCGATGGCGAAGGAGACCCTCCCCTGCAGGCCGAAGAACTGTTGGAATATCTGCGTAGCAGCAAAGCGCCTGATCTAAGCCAGGTACGCTACAGTGTTCTGGCGTTGGGAGATTCTTCGTATGCTGAATTTTGCCAGACAGGAAAAGATTTTGATGCCATTCTTGAAAAATTGGGCGCTCAAAAAATTACCGGCAGGGTGGACTGTGATGTAGATTTTGATGATGATTACGAACGCTGGATAGCGGAAGTGCTGTCAAATACCGGGCTGTCGATAGGAAACAATGGGGCGCTGGTGGATACCCCCGGGAGAAATAAGCAGCAAACAGCATCCGCAACAGCATACAGCCGTAAGCATCCTTTTCCCGCCACGGTCCTGAAAAAAATAAAACTAAATGGTCGCTATTCCAGTAAAGAAACTTTTCACCTGGAATTGGATCTGGCCGGTTCTCAATTAAGGTATAAACCAGGGGATGCCCTGGGAATCTATGCCCTTAATTCGGATAAATTGGTAGATTCCGTATTAGAACACCTGCATTTTAGCGGGGAAGAAACAGTAGAAAGTCACCAAGGCGTTAAATCCCTGAAAGAAGCCCTTATCTCAGATTATGAATTGACCCCCTTAACCCCGGTTTCCCTAAAAGCTTATGCAGAGCTTACCGGCAGTAAAAAACTAAAAAAGGCGCTGGAAGACAAGCAGGCTGTTTCCGAATATATTTATGGCCGGGATATTTTAGATTTAATTGGAGAAGAACCCTGCGCATTTACACCACAAACCTTCCTATCGCTGCTCCGTAAAAACATGCCCCGGATGTACTCCATTGCTTCCAGTCAGGAAGTGGTAGAAGACGAAGTACATGTATTGGTTTCTACTGTACGATATGAGGCTTATGGGCGACAAAAGACCGGACATTGCTCGTCTTTTCTTGCAGACCGTATCCAGGAGGAGGATCAGGTTCGGGTATTTATTGATCCCAATACCCGGTTTAAACTACCGGAAGAAAACCAGCGACCCATCATCATGGTTGGCCCCGGTACCGGCATTGCACCCTACAGAGCTTTTATGCAGGAACGCGAGGCGCAGGAAAATGCCGGTAAATCCTGGCTGTTCTTTGGAGACCGCAATTTTACGACAGACTTCCTTTATCAGACCGAATGGCTCCAATATTTGAAAGAAGGTACCTTAACCCGTGCCAATGTGGCATTTTCAAGAGATCAGGAAGAAAAAATATATGTGCAACATAAAATGCTGGAACAAGGGAAAGACCTTTTCTCCTGGTTAGAAGAAGGGGCTCATTTTTACGTCTGTGGAGAAAAACAACACATGGCTAAAGATGTAGATAATGCACTAAAAATGATCATTCAGCAATATGGCGGAAAGACAGAAGAAAAGGCAATAGAATATGTAAAGCAACTACAACGAGAAGGCCGCTATCAGACGGATGTTTATTAATGAGAACAATTTTAAAGATAAAAATATAATATAAAACATGGCAAATAACAATATAGCGGAGGACGTTTCTCCTGATGAAATTTTAAAAGAGAACAGCAATTATCTCCGGGAGCATATTCTTGAAAACCTGGAAGACCCGCTAACGGGTTCCCTCCCTTATAATGATGTAAAAATCTTGAAATTTCATGGCTCTTACCAGCAGCAGGACCGTGATTTGGAAAAAGAACGAAAAAAGCAGAAGCTGGAACCCCTGTACCAGTTTATGGTACGGGTACGTGCCGCCGGTGGCGTAGTTACCCCCGCACAATGGCAGGCGTTGGACGGACTCTCAGACAAATATGGGGATGACACCCTGAAACTAACCACGCGGCAATCCTTCCAGTTTCATGGAATCATGAAGCGAAATCTTAAAGCTTCTATGCAATTAATAAATAAGGCTTTGTTGACTACCATTGCAGCATGTGGAGATGTTAACAGGAATGTAATGTGCAACCCAAATCCTTATCAATCCAAGGTACATGAAGAAGTTTACGCGTACGCCAACCAGCTCAGCGAATACTTCAAACCCCGCTCAAGAGCCTATTTTGAAATTTGGCTAAATGAGAAAAAAGTAGCCGGAAACAAAGAAGAGGAAGAAGTAGAACCCTTGTACAAAAAAAGATATCTGCCGCGTAAATTTAAAATTGGCCTGGTAACTCCGCCCAATAATGATATTGACATCTTTGCAAGCGACCTGGGATACATCGTAATAGAAGAAAAAGGAAAACTAACCGGATTCAATGTTTGTGTTGGCGGCGGAATGGGCGCTACTTTCGGGGATACCAGTACCTACCCAAGGCTGGCCGATGTTATCGGATTTATAAAACCGGAAGATATTATAAAAGTTTCAGAAACCATTATTGCCATTCAGCGTGATTTCGGCGATCGGAAAAACCGTAAAAATGCCCGAATAAAATATACCATTGACCGCAGGGGTCTGGATTGGTTTGTCAACGAATTGCAGGACAGACTGGGATGGAAACTGGCTCCGGCCAAACCTTATCATTTTGATACCAATGGCGACCTGTATGGCTGGTTAAAAGGGATAAACGGCAAATGGTTCTATACTCTTTTCGTAGAAAATGGCCGGGTTAAAAATACAGAGGGATATCTTCTGAAAAAGGCGCTGCTGGAAGTAGCCAAAATTCACAAAGGAGATTTTCGCCTGACCGGTAATCAAAACCTGATTATTGGGAACGTGGAAACCGAAGATAAAAAGGCCATTGAGGAAATCTTAGAAAAATACAGTGTACAAAACGATAACTCGCATACCGGATTAAGAAGAAGCTCTATGGCCTGTGTAGCCTTGAATACCTGTGGCCTGGCCTTTGCAGAATCTGAAAGATACCTGCCAAAGCTGATTGATAAACTGGACGTAATCATGAAAGCCAACGGACTGGAAAAGGAAGACATCAACATCCGCATGACCGGTTGTCCCAATGGATGTGCCCGCTCCCGGCTGGGAGAAATCGGCCTGATCGGACGAACGATCGGGAAATACAACCTGTATCTGGGTGCCAGCCATAATGGCGACCGGCTGAATACCCTCTATAAAGAAATGCTGGGGGAAGCTGATATCATGGAAACCCTGGAGCCCCTGTTCCAAGCCTTTTCAAAAGAAAAAAATCCGGGCGAACACTTTGGTGACTTTGTCCATCGAAAAAATATAGTCTAAAGAGCGCAATGGTTACAGAATTGGCAGTACTTTAGCCTTTTTATCAGGAAGCATCGCGGATAAAAGGTTCATTGAAAACCAACTTCATGTACATTTTTAAACAAAAGGCGCCTCTCAAAAAATATTTGCAATCCTTGCGGAGAGGGCATTTAAGCGTGGGATTTGTTCCGACCATGGGGACGCTTCATCAAGGTCATCTTACGCTTATCCAAAAAGCAAAGGCGGAAACCGAACGCGTTATCTGTTCCATATTCGTAAACCCGACCCAGTTCAATGACGAGCAGGATCTGGCAAAATATCCCATTCAAACGGATACGGATATCCGGAAACTGCTGGAGCAGGAAACAGATATTTTGTTCTTACCGGAGATTAGCGCTATTTACCCGGAGGGATTAAAAAACCTGGAGCAATATGATTTTGGACCGTTGGAAACGCTGGCAGAAGGAGCCCACCGCCCAGGACATTTTCAAGGCGTGGGTCAGGTGCTTTCCCGGTTTTTAAAGATCATTGAACCGGATAAAATGTTCATGGGCCAAAAAGATTATCAGCAATTGCTGATCACCCGGAAACTCGTCAAACAGGAAGACCTGGAGGTGGAAGTAGTTGCAGTCCCCATACAACGTGCAACAGACGGACTGGCTTTGAGCAGCCGCAACATAAGGTTGTCAGAAGCAGCCCGTAAAATAGCGCCGGAGCTCTATCGAACCCTTCATTTTGTTTCCAATAACCTGGATAAACAACCGCTCCAGGAATTATTGAAAAGAGCAACCGGGCAATTAGAAGAAAAGGGATTTAAAGTTGAATACCTGACCCTGGCAGCTGTAGATAATTTGCAACCGGCAGCCCGATATGTGAAAACAAAGCCGTTTATCCTGCTGGCCGCTGCCTGGCTGGATGGGATAAGGCTCATTGACAACCTGTTTGTAAACAGCAATTTATCGTAACTTTGCAGCATGCAGATTGAACTCATGAAATCAAAGATCCATCAGGCGGTGGTAACCGAAGCCAACCTCAATTATATCGGCAGCATTACCATAGATGAAGACCTTATGGAAGCAGCGCAAATAGTTGAAAATGAGAAGGTTCAGGTTGTTAATATCAATAATGGTTCAAGACTGGAAACCTATGCTATTAGAGGGGAAAGAGGATCAGGAGTTATTTGTCTCAATGGGGCCGCTGCCCGTTTATGTGCGGTAAATGATTTGATTATTATTATTTCTTACGCCCTGATGACGCCGGAAGAAGCAAGAGAATTTCACCCTACTGTGGTTTTCCCCAAATCTGGAAATAAAGTATAGCCTTTCCAAAGGCTGGTACCCCTTCTTATTTTATCTTTATGAAAAAAGCATTCGGGCGCGCCGCCAAGTTGGTTTTCTTTCTGGCCCTTGGTCTTTTCCTGGTCTGGCTGGCCGTAAGGGACTTCAGCGCCGCAGAATGGCAGCATATTCGTGAAATTTTCCTGGAAGCCAACTACTGGCTGCTGTTTCCTATTTTAATCATAGGCTTCTTAGGCCACTTTTTCAGAGCGCTTCGCTGGCGGTTACTAATCCGTCCACTGGGTTACAACCCGGGCATCTGGAACACCTTTGGCGCCGTTATGACAGGCTACCTGACCAATCTGGCCATCCCCAGGCTGGGAGAATTGGTTCGTTGCGGCGTGCTTTCGCGGCAGGAACGCATCCCGGTTATGCAGGTTGTGGGAACCATGGTCGCGGAAAGAGTAATAGATATCCTGTCCCTGACACTGGTTATTCTTTTAACAATATTTACCCAACCGGATAGAATGAGTCATTTTTTTTATACACATATCTGGATAAAAATAACAGATTCGTTTGATTCAGACGGCATGATTTGGGTGGTTTTAATCCTTATTTTAATCTTCCTTTCAGTCTGGGTATTCTTTCGTTTTTCACGCCGGACACGCTGGCATCACAAACTTGTAAAACTATCAAAAGAGATAAAGGAAGGTTTGTTTACAGCCTATAAATTACCGGAGAAAGCACTATTCTTTATTTATACTCTTCTTTTATGGCTATGTTATATATCAATGGTTTACATTGGTTTTTATTGCTTTAATGTAACTTCTACTTTAGGTATTGAGGCTGCGCTTTCTGTTTTAAGTTTTGGCAGCATCGGGATGGTGGCTACACAAGGCGGCCTGGGCGCCTATCAGCTTTTGGTGGAAAAAACACTGAATTTGTATGGCATAGGAGATGCTTACGGCTTTGCCTTTGGCTGGCTGAGCTGGCTGGCACAAACGGGACTTATTCTGCTGCTGGGCTTTGTCAGCATGATTGTCCTGCCCTTTACCCGAAAACCTGCTGTACCCCTAAAAGATTTTTCATAACTTCGATCTTTTTTAAACCGAAAGCCATGTCTGTTTCCAGGGAAATTAAACGCGTTACTACTCATACCCTTCAAAAACTGAAGTCTGAGGGAGAGCCTATCAGCATGCTGACCTCTTACGATTATTCCATGGCCCGCATTATGGATGATGCCGGAATGGATGTGATCCTTGTAGGAGATTCTGCCTCTAACGTGATGGCCGGATATGAAACAACGCTGCCAATGACCCTGGACCAGATGATTTTCATGGCCTCTTCGGTTGTCCGGGCAGCGCAGCGTGCGCTGGTAGTGGTGGATCTCCCCTTTGGCTCTTATCAGGGAAATTCCAAGGAAGCCCTAAACTCTGCTATCCGCATCATGAAGGAAGCCGGCGCACACGCAATAAAGCTGGAAGGCGGAGAAGAAGTAGCCGATACCATCAAACGCATTGTTTCAGCAGGTATTCCGGTAATGGGACACCTGGGCCTCACGCCTCAATCCATCTATAAATTCGGAACCTATGCCGTTCGGGCAACCGGGGAGGAAGAAGCGGAACAACTCATGAAAGATGCCTTATCCATAGAACAATCGGGCTGCTTTGCAATGGTACTCGAAAAAATCCCTGCGCTGCTTGCGCAGCGGGTTACGGCTGAAGTTCGTATTCCCACTATCGGCATTGGCGCGGGCCCTCATGTAGATGGGCAGGTACTGGTCATGCATGATATGCTGGGCATTAATAAAGACTTCAAACCCCGGTTTTTACGCCGATATGCGGATTTATACACCGATATTAAAAAGGCGGCCACTCACTATATTGAGGATGTAAAATCCAGGGATTTTCCAAATGAAAAAGAACAGTATTAATCGTTTTGCGTAAAGGTATCATAACAGTTTTAGTTTTTATATGGATATCGGCGGCTTTCCGGGTAAAAGCACAAATTGTAAATGTAGAATCCCAAAGAATCCATGATGACTCCTCCGGGATTGCAGGGAGTTTTGGCGGAAATTTTAGCCTGACAAAAAATGTGGATAAGGTATTTTTGGCGGATGTTCTTGCCACCGTACAGTACAAAACGGGAAAAAACACGTATCTGCTCCTGGGAGATTATTCTTTTTTGAAAGGCGCAGAGAAGCAATTCGTAAATAAAACATTTTCTCATTTCAGATATGATCATAAATTCACCTCCTTTTTTCGCCTGGAAGCCTTTACGCAATTGCAGGCCAATGAAGTCACCAAAATAGAAAAGCGGTTTCTTTTAGGAGCCGGGCCCCGCTTTAAGCTGCCTATGCCCCCTGCCTTGGAAACTTTTGTTGGGGTTTTGTTTATGTATGAATATGAGCAGGAACTCACCAAACCACCGGTTTATCACCGTGTGGTTCGCAACAGCAGCTACCTGACCCTTACCTATTCCCCCACGGACAATGTAAAATTGATCAGCACCACGTTCTACCAGCCCCGGATCAACCGGTTTAAAGATTTTCGCATTCTGAACCAGGAATCTTTTAATTTTTCAGTTACCAAAAAATTAACTGTTTCCATTGACTGGAGTTACCTTTATGACGCCTTTCCTGTTATCGGGATACCAAAAGAAAATTACACCTTATCTACCGGACTGAAGTATAGTTTTAATCCTTAACCCTGCCCCTCCCGTTTTTTCCTTAACTTGCATTTTGAAAAGATAAGTTATGGAAATTTTAGAAAAATTAGCAATAGAAAAGGATAATAGCGGGATTTCAACCGGAAACAAATGGCTAAAAAGCAGCGGCAGGTCTATTGCCTCTTATTCTCCTGTGGACGGGAAAGAACTGGCTACGGTCGGCCTTCCTTCCCGGGCGGAATACGATCAGGTTGTAGAGACGGCCCAAGAGGCTTTTCAACTTTGGAAAAATGTTCCGGCCCCCCAACGCGGGGAAATTGTCCGGCAAATCGGATTGGCCTTCCGTGAAAAAAAAGAGGAGCTGGGCCGGCTGGTTTCCTATGAAATGGGAAAAAGCCTCCAGGAGGGTTTGGGAGAAGTACAGGAAATGATTGACATCAGCGACCTGGCTACGGGAATGTCCCGGGAGTTACATGGCCTGACAATGCATAGTGAAAGGCCTCAACATCGGATGTACGAACAATGGCATCCTTATGGGGTAACGGGAATTATATCTGCTTTCAATTTCCCGGTAGCCGTTTGGAGTTGGAATGCCTTTATTGCCTTGATATGCGGCAACACGATTATTTGGAAACCTTCCGAGAAGGTGCCTTTATGCGCAATTGCCTGCCAAAAAATTATCGCGGGGATTCTGAAGAAGAATCAACTGCCCGAAGGCATCAGCAATCTGATCGTGGGTGCGCGGGAAATCGGAGAATGGATGGCAGATGATACGCGTATTCCTCTGTTGTCCGCGACAGGTTCTACCCGCATGGGAAAAGCGGTATCTGCAGCCGTGGCCGCCCGGCTGGGAAGAACCATATTAGAACTCGGCGGAAACAACGCCATTGTTATTACCGAAAATGCCGACCTGAATACGGCCCTCATCGGAAGCGTTTTTGGCGCCGTAGGAACAGCCGGGCAACGGTGCACCAGCACCCGCAGGCTGATTGTTCATGAAAGTATTTATGATGCTTTCAAAGAGAAGTTAGCCAATGCCTATGCACAACTGCGTATCGGAGACCCCCTGGAGGAGCGTAATCATGTAGGGCCGCTGATAGACAAAGCTGCAGTGGAGATATACAGCCAGGCGTTGAAGGAAATTGAAAAAGAAGGAGGCACCTTTTTAGTGGAAGGCGGAATCCTGTCCGGTAAAGGATATGAAAGCGGTTGTTATGTAAAACCCGCAATTGCCGAAGTAAAAAATGAATACCACTTTGTAAGAGCCGAAACTTTTGCGCCCATTTTATATTTAATAAAATACAAAACCTTAGCGGAAGCTATTGCCATGCAAAATGGTGTTCCACAGGGACTGTCTTCTGCTATCATGACGCTCAACCTCAAAGAAGCGGAGCAATTTTTGTCGGTAAATGGATCAGACTGTGGCATTGCCAATGTCAATATCGGAACCAGCGGCGCTGAAATAGGGGGCGCCTTTGGAGGAGAAAAAGAAACGGGTGGCGGACGAGAATCAGGTTCCGATGCCTGGAAAGGATACATGCGCAGACAAACCAACACCATCAATTATTCTTCAGAAGTACCTCTGGCTCAGGGAATTAAGTTTGATTTGTAAGAGTGCTTTCCCGTTTGGGGCTTTTTAGAACGGAAGTAATTTCATTCAGTTTTTTCACCTTGTAATTAAAATCTCCTTTGAGGGAATCGCGTATCTGTTTCAGGTTCCTTAAGGTTTCCTCCAGCCCTTCCGGTAATGCCTCCGTCAATACTTCCCGAAGGCGTTTAGCCAACGTTGGAGATTTTCCATTGGTAGAAATGGCCAGTTTAAGGTTCCCTTTCTGAACAATACTCCCCAGATAAAAATCGCAAAGCTCCGGGGTATCTGCAACATTCACCAAAATACGCATTGCTTTAGCCTGCTGACGAATGCGAAGATTTATTTCCGGACGATCAGTAGCAATAAGCACGAGGTCTTTTTGATAAAGGTCTGAGGGGGAGAAAACTCTTTCAATCACGGTAACGGTTGAATGGCTTCCTGCAAGCCTTCTAATTTCAGGGTGCACCTTCTTCCCTACCAACGTTACCGGGGCTTTCGGGGCATTGGATAAAAGAGCAGTCAGTTTTTCAAGCCCTACATTTCCACCTCCTACAACAAGGGTTTGCAGATTTTCAAGCTTGAAGAATACGGGAAACAGGTTGTTTTTCTCACTTTCCTGATGGCAGGTGGGCATATGCTATATCTGTTGTGCAGTTACTTTTTCATAGAATTTGCCGGCTTTTTCTTTTTTATCCAGGTAATACCTGACAGCCTCTCCCACCACAATGAGAGCCGGCCCATGCAGGCATTCCCAGCTTACCCGGGATTCTATATCACTAATGGTACCGGTAATAAAATGCTCATCCGGCAGGCTGCCTTTGATGATAATAGCAACAGGCAAATGTGGTTTACCGGCCTCTTTATATATTTCTACAATCTCCGACAATTTTTTCAATCCCATTAAAATAACGGCGGTAGCTTTTGTTTGTGCAGCCAGAAAAATATCGTTGGAGATGCGCTTTTCTGAAGTGGTTCCGGTCAATACCCAGAAACTTTCGTTCTGGCCGCGGGTGGTCAGCGGAATCTTTTTTAAGGCCGGTAAAGCGGTGGCACTCGTAATTCCGGGAATTACGGTAGTCTCAATATTAAAACTTTCTGCATAGACGATTTCTTCGTACCCCCTTCCAAATACAAAAGGGTCTCCTCCTTTCAGGCGAACCACCTGCCCATAGGTAAGGGCATAATTTACAATCATTTCATTGATATCCTCCTGGGAATACGAATGAAGGCCGGCTCTTTTTCCCACAAACCGTTTAATTGCTTTGGGAGAAACATATCCCAGAATATCAGGATGGATTAAAGCATCATACAGGACTACATTTGCATTTTTTAGAGCCTTTATTGCTTTTAATGTAAGCAATTCCGGGTCTCCGGGGCCGGCACCTACGAGCGTCAATCGGGAAGTAACGGGCTGGGTATTATATATTGTTGACATGGATTGAATGGTTAAATGATTGAATAGTTAAATGGTTAACTTTGCACGCATTAAATTTTGAGCCTTTAATTTGTAAAATCATAGAATTAGATATTTAATAGTTTCCGGCAGTTAATATTGAGTACCTAAAGGCACTCTAACAATGATTTATCGTCTTTTTTATCAATATTTCGTGCCTAACGGTGCTTAAATAGTCGCGTAGCGACTAAATATTGGTAAAAACTTATGAATCCCACTTATTCTGTAGTCCCGTAGCGACTAAACCATAAACGAGTAAACACGCCTACGAGAAGTAAATACTTAATTTCATAAAATCTATATAATGGTATTTAGTCTATAGGTTTAGTGTACTAATGCAAATGTATAACGGATTTTGATATTAACAAGAGAAAGATTAATTTTTTTCAAAAAAAAGCACAAATGATAGAAACAGTAATTTTTGATATGGATGGCCTTTTGGTAGATAGTGAACCCCTGTGGAGAGAAGCGATGGCAGAAGTCTTTGAAAGCATGAATATATACTTGGAACCGGAAGAATATCTTAAAACCACAGGAATGCGTACCAACGAAGTAGTGGAATACTGGCATGACAGTTTAAAATGGGACGGCCCTTCCAACAAGCAGGTAGAAGATGAGATTCTCGAAACCGTCGTTCAAAAGATCAGACAAAAAGGAAAAACAATGGAGGGGGCATCCTATATCTTAGAATTTTTCAGGGAAAGAAATTTCAAGATGGGCCTGGCTTCCTCCTCCCCTATGCAGGTTATTCAAGCCGTATTGGAGCATTTTGAACTTGCGGGTTATTTCAAAGCTGTGCATTCCGGAGAGCATCAGGATTATGGCAAGCCTCATCCTTCTGTTTATCTTTCCTGTGCCCGGGAATTGAATGCTTTTCCCTTAAAATGCCTGGTTTTTGAAGATTCTGTCGTTGGGCTTATTGCTGCTAAAGCAGCCAAGATGAAAGCCGTAGCTGTCCCCGAAAAGCCCAATTTCTCCGACCCCCGCTATGCCCTGGCTGACCTGAAATTGTCTTCTTTAAAGGACTTTACAGAAAAGAGCCTCCGGGTGTTATCCTAAATGAATATAATAAGGCTGTAGCAGTTTTTGAAATTCGGGGCTATACCGGCCATTGCGATCCTTAATAACCATCGATCTCTTTACGGGAGCGCCGGGTTCTCTATTGAGAAATAAAATACTCCGAAAATTGGTATGTCCGGGCGTTTGCCGGATTTCCCATATCTTATAGGGGTAAAGGCCCTTTAGAGCGGCTTCAATCAGCATCGCATCGCTAAAGACATACGGCACCATAATGCAGGTGATGCCTTTTGGTGTCAACAAGGTAACGATCCGGTCTATTAATGTCACATAATCCAAGTGGCTGCTATGCATGGCCTGGTTTTTCAGGGCGGAAGGGCTTTTTAGCGCTTTTTCATAAAACGGTGGGTTGCTGATTATAAAATCATATTCCTGCCGGAACGGAAAGGTGCGTATATCTCCCCTGAATATCCGGATTTGATCCCGGAAGGGAGAAACCTCAACATTTTGCCTGGCCTGCTCTGCCGCGGCTTCATTAATCTCAATAGCATGCTGGGATTGAAATTTTCTTTTCTGCGCCAGCATGAGGCTCAGCAATCCGGTTCCAGTCCCTATATCCAGTACCTTTGAAGATTTTTTAGTTTTTACTTCTCTGCCAGCGAGAGCACCCTGGATACAAGCATCTGTACATACCTTCATCGCACAGCGGTCCTGTTCTACCCTGAACTGCCTGAACTGAAAGTAGGTATTGGGCACGTTTTTTTTGCAAAAATACGACCTATTCATTTTGTAACTACCTTTGTCTGCTCACCAATCATTTAAATCATTACGAAAAATGGATTCTTTTCTTAACTGGCTCTCTCAACCCTGGCCCTGGTATGTAGGCGGGCCGCTAATCGGGTTGATGGTGCCGGTCCTATTAATTTTAGGAAACAAAAAACTGGGTGTATCCTCTTCTTTACGCCATATCTGCGCAGCATGCGCTCCCGCCAACATTGATTTTTTACATTATGACTGGAAAAAAGAAAGCTGGAATTTGTTATTTGTGGGTGGCATCCTGATCGGAGGCTGTATTGCAGGACTGATTTTTAAAAATAACGACCCCGTGGCAATTTCTACCGCCACCGTTCACGATTTAAAGCAATTGGGAGTAGAAACTTCCGGTGGTCTTCTGCCTTTAAACCTGTTCAACTGGGATACCCTGTTTTCCCTGAAAGGCCTTCTTATTATGGTTGTTGGCGGTTTTATGGTGGGCTTCGGTACCCGGTATGCCGGAGGATGTACTTCGGGGCACGGCATTATGGGCTTGTCTTCCTTACAATGGCCTTCCCTGATCGCGGTTGTATCTTTCTTCATCGGAGGAATCGTCTGCACTTTCTTTCTGCTTCCTTATATTCTTCAACTTTAAAATCATTTCATGAAAAACATAAAATATTTAATCGCCGGTATTATTTTTGGAATTATCCTCACCAAAAGTGAGGCTATATCCTGGTTCCGTATTCAGGAAATGTTTCGTTTCCAGGGATTTCAGATGTATGGGATTTTCATGACAGCCATTCCCGTTGGGATTGTCAGCATCTGGATTATTAAAAAATTCAAAATTAAGTCTTTGGAGGGCGTTCCTATTGTCATTCCTAAAAAGAAGTTCCATAAAGGATATCTTATCGGCGGCTTTATCTTTGGACTGGGCTGGGCCTTAACCGGCGCCTGCCCCGGTCCTTTGTTCGCCCAGGTAGGAGCAGGATTTACTGTAATTATTGTTTCTTTATTAAGTGCTCTCCTGGGAACTTGGACCTACGCACGTTTTCAAAATAGAATTCCTCATTAAAAAGAATTCTTTCTATGATAAAAAACATTTTAGGACGGTTATATGCGCTTTGGTTGCTCCTTTGCTTTACCCTTACGCTGTTATTGGTGGCCATTCCAACGGCTATTTGTCATTATACCATAAAAGAGGAGGTAAAAAAGACTACAGCCATCCTAAAAGGGTACCGGATATGGATGAAAATATTAATGACCCTGGTATTTTGCCGGATTAGACTAAAAGGTCGCGAACATTTTCTAAAAGATCAGAACTATATCGTAGTTTGCAATCACAATGCCCTTTTTGATATTCTGGTTTCCACCCCCAGTGTGCCGGGAGCCAGCAAAACGCTGGCTAAGGAAGAACTGGCGCATATTCCTGTTTTCGGCTTGGTTTATCGCAGTGGCTCCATATTGGTGAACCGGAAAAATGCCCGCAGCAGGGCATTGAGCATGGAGAAGATGAAAGAGACGCTGACCAAAGGAATGCACCTGATTTTATATCCTGAAGGAACCCGCAATAAAACATCCGCTCCTTTAAAATTCTTTCATGATGGCGCCTTTGCCTTAGCTATAGAAATGCAGAAACCAATTATCCCCTCTTTACTTTTTAATACCCGAAAAATACTTCCCCCCGGGAAAAAATTCTTTGCCCTCCCTCAACCTGTTTCCATGCACTTTTTACCTCCCATATCCGTAGAAGGCCTTACCATGAAGGATGTGCCTGTGCTTAAAGAGAAGGTGTTTCAATTAATGTCGGAGTATTTTGAAGCTCAAAGCTAAAAGCGTAAAGCATAAGGCCCAAAGCGTAAAGCTAAAAGCGTAAAGCATAAGGCCCAAAGCGTAAAGCAAAAAGCAGACTGTTTTTTTAGTTCTGAAAAAACGGATATTAATTTTGATATATCAGCAACACCTCTACCTCCGGCTCCGGTCAAACACATCATAAAACTGCCGCGTCCGGTTAATCCGCAAATCATGTAAAAGTCCGGAGGTAGGACTCAGTGTTATACTGAAAGATTTATAGAATCCCATTGGAACCACGTTGATGGATAAACGCCAGCAATGGAGATCCCGTGTAATGTTAATAGTAGAATAGGTCAGCCGCTTATGGATAAAATCGAATCCGCTGCTTAGCCCGATTTTCCACTTGGGAGACAGGCTGAAGTCCCCGCTAAAATTGAGGGATTGTACAAAAATGGTGGTATCCCGCTTGTAATCAGGAGTTCGGGTTTTATTAAAATTAAGACTGTAAGAAAGATTGACCGACCAGGGGATATCAAAATCCACATAATCGCCCGGATTTTCTCTCATACGCCGCATTTCCTCCTGCTCCCTCGACAAAGGGTTGTCACCATTGGTGAGCGGGTTTCCATCTTCCTGTTCTTTCTCTTTCTTCTTTCCCTGTTTGGATTGGAAGGAAGTACTCATGCTGATGGAACCATTGGTTAGCGAGCCGATACTGGCTTTCCCATTATCCCATACATATTTATCAATCCTTCTGCCGTATGCATTATGCACATAAGGATCAATGGTTCCATTGGCAGAAATATTCACTTTCTTAAATAAAGTCGTCCGGGCATACACTGAGAATGGAGACAGTTTGAAGGAATCCGCAACCAGATTATAAGAACCGGTAATTCCAAAACCTTCGATAAGTTTTACCTTTTTCATCCCTCCGTTGGCTGTATCTTTATCATTATGGACCTTCATTTCCAGGTTATTGTCGAGACTAAAAGAAATACCTCCGAATTTACCTTCCGAAAAGGGACCATACCCAATGTTGTCAAAATAAGAAAAACGCTGCCAGGGAACCAAGTCTGAAGTATCGACCCGGACATTATAATAATAGCCTTTGTTCATATCGGGCTTGTAGCTCAGGCTGATGCTCGGCCGCATCACATGACGGATAGCCTGTATCCTGGCCTCTTTATTTTTTTTATTAAACTGAAACATCCCATAAACCGAAGAACTGAGAGACAAACCCGTAGTCACCTCTCTGGCCGTATAAAATCCAAATTGAGTAGTGGTATCCAGCTTGTTTAATTTATAGTTGAAATCCAAGGTTCGTTGCTTGGTGTACCAGCGTTCGGTATAGCTTACGCTTGGAGAAATGGTCAGGAACTTGAAGGCCGGCAACGAGAGCGAAATGGGAACCTGGTGTTGAATCCCCGTTTTGAATCCTTCAAAAAACCCGGGCTTCAAAAAGGCCGTATCTACAAAATCCACAGAGTTACGCAGGTTAAGAGAATAACCAACCCCGATTTTTTGATACCATTTGGGAGTTCCCACAAAGTCTTTTGGCTGAAAAGGATAAATGGTATTCATATTAAAAGACATGGAAGGCAGCGTGATGTCCACCTGCCGGGTGCTGGTATTCTGGCTGTGGTTAGCGCTCAGGGTCAGGTTGAAAGGCGTTCCCTGCCAGTTTTTTGAAAAAGCAATGGAGGAATTGAGGATGTTGTTCAGGCGCGTTTGTGCATCCGTTACATTATAATAATTGTAAGTAGAGGTTCCTGCGTTCACGCTGGCCGAAAAAGTAACGCCCGGATGGGCCTTGCTGTCCATGCTGTGAGACCAGGTTACCCTGAAATCCTTTGATTTAGTAAAATCCGGAGTCTGGGGATCGCCAAAACGGGTGGAATTGATGTTCAGCATAAAGGAACCACTGTAATGGTAACGCTTGTAATAACGGGGATTCAGAGACAGCCCCCAGCTTCCATAGGAATAAATATCTCCCCTGACCGTCAGATCCAGATGGTCTCCCAGTCCGAAATAATACCCTCCGTTAGTCAGGCCGATCCCTTTTTGCTGAGTAACCTCATAGGTAGGAGGAAGCAGGCCGGTCCGTTGTCCGTGTGACAACGGAAAAATGGCAAAGGGAATAAACAAGGGCGTAGGGACGCCTTCCACCACTAAATTCGCCGGGCCGGAGATCAATACTTTATCCGGGATAATTTTTATTTTATTGGCATGAAATCCAAAATGGGGTGGATCTACATCGCAGGTTGTGAAAAAGGCGGATAAACTGTTGATGCTGTTATCCGGCAGTCTTTTAACCTGGTCGCTGTACAAGAAACCTTCCCCCTGCTTGGTGACAGTATTAAATATCTTTCCCTGTTTCGACTTGAAATCATAAATCATGGAATCCGACTGAAAAGGATCTTGTCCTTTCTGGGCAAAAATGGGCGAGCCGACATGCTTGCCGGAATCAATGGCATACTTTGCTTTTAGCAAATTGGTGGACTGGTCAAAATCTACACGGGCGGCCTTCAGATTAATGTCATTAAACTTAGTGGTAGTTTTTCCATACAGGTGAAACGTTTTGTTAGGTACATCCAGGACAACAGAATCCTCCGCTTCATATTCAACCGTACCGCTTAGTGTGTCTTTCGATATGGGAATCAACAATGTATCTTTTGGAGGGGGCTTCGGCATTATTGTTGTATCCACAAACAGCCTGGCCGAATCTTTAAGGATTGGAAAGGTATCCTGAAACAATCCCGGACTGTAATTGATCCGGGGAAGTTGATCACCAAAATGAGGAACGGTATCTTTGGAAATACCCCACCGGGCCTGAGCGGCTGACTCAAAGTGAAATGAAAAAAGCATCATTATGGCCAAAATACTGTACCACACTGCACGATGAAGCAAATCCTTTTGGTGAAAACCATTTTTATCTAAAAAGGCCATACTATAAGGCGCAAACCTACGAGATTTCCTGCATTTCTCCGTCATAGAATAACAGACTTAATTCGCTCGTTTTATTTTTAATCCTTAAAAACCCTTTACTTTTGCCCAATCAATATGAATTTCAGTATTTTTAAATAAATATGAACGAAGTGCGGAAAATATCATTCAATTATCTATATACAGCGTTATTTGTTATCCTGATGGCTTCTTGTCCGGTTTTATCAAAGGCCCAGGGAGGGCGTCCAGAGGGAAAGAAGCCTTTCATTGTGGTAATCGATCCGGGGCATGGTGGGTTTGATGCCGGTGCCCGGGGCCGGTATTCGACTGAAAAAGAAATCGCCCTCAGCGTCAGCCTGAAAACAGGAAAACTGATTGATAATATCCCCGGTGTAAAAGTAATTTATACCCGTACAACGGACATCATTCCCGGCCATAAAACCACGAAATATGATGGACTGCATTACCGAGCAGATTTTGCCAACAAGGTTGGGGGGAACGTCTTTATCTCTATCCATTGCAACGGCGCCCGCAACCGGAGCGCACAGGGAACGGAGGTTTTTGTATGGGGAATTCGAAAAAATAGCGATAAAGCCCTGGCCCTGCGCGAAAATGCACCGCTCCTGGGGGATCCCGAATACAAGGCTCTTTTCGACTCCTCCGGGTCAGCCGTAAACACCATCTTCTGGAATACCGTACAGCGCTCCTACATGCGCCAGAGCCTAACCCTGGCCAACGATGTAGAGACACAATTTACTAAAATTCACCGCATCAAGCGGGATGTGAAACAACGCCAGATCGGGATTTGGGTACTGCATGCAACGGCCATGCCCAGTATCCTGATTGAACTTGGTTTTATTTCCAATCCAAAAGAAGAAGACTACCTTAACCATCACCAGGACGAACTGGCGGAAAGTATTTACAAGGCTTTCGTAACCTATCTTGCCGGTTTAAAAGGGGTAACTTCTGAGCAACTCCTTGAAGGAGTTAACCCGAATTTATCCAAAAAATCCCAAACGGCATACCCGGAATACCATTATAAAATTCAACTTTTTGCCAGCAGCCAGGCGCTCAATACTTCGGACTCGAGATTCTCTAAACTGGACGATTCCGTAGATCGTAAAAAAGTGGAAGTGAATAACGAAAAAATGTATCGCTATCTATTAGGAGATTATAAAACATATCAGCAGGCGGCTGACAAGTTGAGCAGAGTAAAACTAATGGGGTACAAAGATGCTTTCATTGTTACTTACAAAAACGACTTGCGATTGGACAATGAATAAATATTTCATTTCCATTCGATTCGAATAAGGGTAAGAGGACTAAATTTTTTATTTTTGCTTTTCATTAAATCCAAATATTTTGAAAATACCTAATGAAACTAAAGTTGGTGCGCTGGTTGTCATTGCAGTCGTGCTGCTTATTCTTGGTTTTAACCTCCTCAAAGGGAACGCTATTCTTTCTTCCAGCACCACCCTCTATGCAGTTTATCACGATGTGAATGGGCTTGCCGCTGCGAATCCGGTTCGGGTAAATGGCTTAAAGGTGGGAAGCGTTGCCGATCTGGAAGTCATGAATCAACATGCCGGTTCTATTTTAGTGGAATTGACGATTAAGTCTCATATCCGAATTCCGTCCAACTCTGTGGCGCGTATTGAAAATGCCGATCTGCTGGGAAGCAAACAAGTAGTACTGGAATTTGGGAATGCCAATACCTTTTTGCAGAATAAGGACACCATCAACTCTGCCGTCAGCACTCCGATAACCGCTAAGCTGGCCGACAAACTGGATCCCATTTCCGATAAGGTTCAGGCAACCCTTACCGCATTGGATACTGTATTGGGAGATATTCACAGTTCGCTGGACGCCAACACCCAACAAAACTTGCGAAACAGCATTGCCGCTTTTAGCGAGGCCATGCAACATTTTGCCTCTACCTCTTCCAAACTGGACGTACTGGTAAACAGTTTCAATGAGTTCATGAACAACATTAATGAACAAAATAACAACATCAACCAAATACTTGCCAATACTCAGACAGCTACCTCGGCCATTGCCGACGCGAATTTGAAAGGAACCATTCAAGACCTGGATACAACGGTCCGCAATCTGAACGAGGTTCTCATTAAGGTAAACAAGGGCGGGGGATCGCTGGGGTTGTTAATGAACGACAAACATTTATATGACAATCTCC
>CAYRBD010000014.1:41526-45909 GCA_964422465.1 uncultured Chitinophagaceae bacterium | reverse complement strand
TCAGGCAGTTAATATTGAGTACCTAAAGGCACTCTAACAATGATTCATCATCTTTTTTTATCCATATTTCGTGCCTAAAGGCACTTAAATAGTCGCGTAGCCTTGCCTGCGAGCCGTCGCCAGAAACTTTGGCCACCGAAGACCAAAGTCTTGTACGGCGGACAAGGACTAAATATTGGTAAAAACTTATGAATTCCCGCTTCTCTATAGTCGCGACTAAACCTTAAACGAATAAACAAACCTACGAGATGTAAATGCCTAATTCAATTAGTTTTTTAATCCTGTATCTGTAACATAAGACTGTTGAATCGCGACAACCAGGCAATTAAAGAATTCTCTATGCTCTGTTGCAAGCTGATTTTGGGTATTAAAAACTTCCTGTTCCTGATAAATACTAATCTGCCGACCATATTTTCTTACAATCAGAGGATCAACCGGACGAATATGGTACGTTACACACCCCTCTGTATCGCACATAAGCACCACCGCTTTATGTACCGTATTATTATAGCTGAAGGATATGCCATATTCAATCACAATTGAACCTATTTTAAGTTTAAAAAAAAACCACATATTTATACAACTTAAAATAGAACAAACCTGCTCGTGTTATTGTTGTCCGTGAAATGTCAAAAGCGAGTGATTAACCACTCTTTTACCACTCCACCCATTGGGAGGAGATTTTCATCCTACTAAAAGGAACGCGAGTAGTCTTTTGACGGGCTCCTTAGCCTTGTCCATGCCGCATGGCCTTATAAGCATTTATCAACCCATTAGTAGAAGAATCATGTGAAGACACCTTCTCATCGTCTGCCAATTCAGGGAGAATGTTTTTGGCAAGTTGTTTCCCCAATTCTACCCCCCACTGATCAAAGCTGAAAATGTTCCATATAATGCCCTGAACAAATATTTTATGTTCATAAAAAGCAATGAGACTTCCTAAAGAATAGGGGGTAATTTCCTTTAACAGGAAAGAGTTTGTGGGCTTATTCCCTGTAAAAGTCTTATAGGGGGCCAGTTTTTCAATAGCCTCTTCCGACATGCCACTATCCTTCAACTCGGCTTTAACCTGATCTTCAGTCTTTCCATTCATCAGCGCTTCTGTTTGTGCAAAGAAGTTGGAAATAAGTTTTTGATGGTGATCGCCTATGGGATTATGACTAATGGCGGGGACAATAAAATCGCAGGGAATCAAAAGCGTTCCCTGATGGATGAGCTGGTAAAACGCATGTTGCCCATTGGTGCCCGGCTCTCCCCAAACCACGGGACCGGTCTGGTAATCAACAACATGGCCATTCCGGTCAACATGTTTCCCATTGCTTTCCATGTTTCCCTGCTGGAAATAGGCTGCAAAACGATGCAAATATTGGTCATAAGGCAAAATAGCTTCTGTCTGGGAACCAAAAAAATTACGATACCAGATGCCTATTAAGGCCATAATTACCGGAATATTCTTTTCAAATTCGGTATTCCGGAAATGTTCATCCACAGCATGTGCTCCTGAAAGCAATTCATGAAAATGTTCATAGCCTACCGAGAGTACGATACTTAATCCTATGGCAGACCATAAAGAATAACGTCCGCCAACCCAGTCCCAAAATTCAAACATATTGTCGGGGTCTATCCCAAATTTCTCCACCGCCTCTTTATTGGTGCTCAGGGCCACAAAATGCTTTTTTACAAAATCTTCTTCTTTCGCTGCCTTCAAAAACCAGTCCCGGGCAGTATGTGCATTGGTCATGGTTTCCTGAGTGGTAAAAGTTTTTGAAGCAATCAGGAAAAGGGTTTCTTCCGGGTTTACTTTTTTAAGGGTTTCTGCAATTTGTGTTCCGTCCACGTTTGAAACAAAATAGGGCTGAATACCTTCTTTCCAGTAAGGTTTCAACGCTTCTGTTACCATTACAGGTCCCAGATCAGAGCCTCCAATCCCGATATTTACAATGTATTTTATTTTCTTACCCGAATAACCCTTCCATTCCCCTCTATGAATTTTTTCAGAAAAGGTTTTCATTTTTTCTAAAACAGCATTCACTTCAGGCATCACATGTTTTCCCTGATCCAAAACAGATTTATTACTCACATTTCTCAGAGCTATATGTAATACAGCACGATCTTCTGTTTCATTGATATGTTCACCAGAAAACATGGCTTCTATTGCTTCCTTTACCTGGCATTCTTCTGCGAGGTTCTGAAGCAGTTCCATCGTTTCATTAGTTATAATATTTTTTGAATAATCAAACAGAATATCTTCAAATTGCAAAGAATATTTACTAAACCGGGTTGCATCTTGAGCAAAGAGTTTTTGTATATGGGCTCCGGCCATCCAGTCGGCGTGTTCAACTAATTGCTTCCAGGCAACGGTTTCTTCGGGATTTTGCTTTGGTATCATGATTTTCTTTTTTCTAAGGGCTAAATTAAGAAGGTAGTTGCTAAATCTAAAATAATATTTCAAAAAACATTCTTTTGTGGTTTCCAGATACGGCTAAGCAAGTTTAGGAAGTTTGAATAGATAATTTTTTGTACTTTGAACCCCGATTCGGCAAGGCCGGAATCCAAGTAGTTTTACTCAAGCATGCTGACCTGAATATAGATTATGGCTTTAAACATCGTATTCTTCCTTTTCTTCGCCATCTCCTTTTTGGTTGCTTTGTACAAGTTGATTTTCCTCGGGGATGTTCATATTTTTCAGGATATTGTGAACAGCACTTTTGATTCAGCTAAAACCGCTGCTGAAATTTCTCTGGGACTGATTGGGATAATGGCCCTGTGGCTGGGCATTATGAAGGTAGGAGAACGCGGAGGGGTCATCAACGCCTTTTCAAAAGTAGTCGGCCCTTTTTTCAACAAGCTTTTCCCCGAGATTCCCAAGAACCACCCGGTTTATGGCTCCATACTCATGAATTATTCGGCCAATATGTTAGGGCTTGACAATGCGGCCACTCCATTGGGCCTGAAAGCAATGAAAGAATTGCAGGAGTTGAATGTCACCAAGAAGTCGGCCAGTAATGCACAGATCATGTTTACGGTTTTAAATGCCTCCAGCCTGACTCTGATTCCGGTCAGCGTAATGGCCTACCGCTCTCAGGAGGGGGCAGCAAATCCTTCTGATGTATTTCTTCCTATTATCCTGGCCACCTTCTTCTCCACCATCACGGCTCTTATTTCTGTGGCGCTTTATCAAAAAATTAATTTATTAAACAAAGTGGTGCTCGCTTATGTCGGCAGCATTACCCTGGCCATTGGCTTTTTATTGTACTATTTTAGCACTTTGACACAGAAGGAGATTGGTGTAATCAGTTCCGTGGCCGGCAATGTGATCATCTTCGGGATCATTATTGCCTTTTTTGTATTGGCCTTTAAAAACAAAGTCAACATATATGACGCTTTTATTGATGGGGCAAAAGAAGGCTTTAAAATTGCTATTACCATTATTCCTTACCTGGTAGCTATTTTAGTAGCTGTGGGGGTCTTTCGTGCCTCAGGTTGCATGGAATATATGGTAAGCGGACTGGGTGCCGGGTTTCATGCGTTGGGAATGAATACTGATTTTGTTAAAGCGCTGCCCGTAGCCCTAATGAAACCCCTCAGCGGGAGCGGCGCTCGTGGATTAATGGTGGAAATCATGCATACTTTTGGCGCTGATTCTTTTCCCGGACGGGTAGCCTGCGTCATGCAGGGCTCTACTGAAACCACTTTTTACGTGCTGGCCGTTTATTTTGGGGCTGTTAACATTAAGCGAACCCGGCATGCCCTGCCTTGTGCCCTGCTTTCAGAATTCGCAGGTATTGTTGCCGCTATTATCATTTCTTATATTTTCTTTCATTAAACGAACAGGATAGTATTCCATTTTAAAACGTAACTTGCAGGCGTGAAAAAGAGCAGACTAATACCGGCAGCAGGGGTTCTTCTTTTCCTTATAGCAGTGGGTTTGGCTTGTCAGAAAAAAGGAGATTTTATTAATGAAAACAAATTGGGATCGGGGATTCATTATTTTCCTCTTCTCTTGAATGAAAGCTATTCTGACACGATTACGCATAAACGGTTCTCGGATACAACCTTTTCTTCCGGACAAAAGATCATCTTTGAAATAAAATATTTCTCTCAGGACAGCATAGATCAAATTGAATTATGGATATCCGGGTCAGACGGAAAAAAACAGCAAAAAGTCTGGAGTACTCCTTATAATTCAAACTTTTATTCCTCCACTCAAAAATGTGATACCACTTTTATAAATGCAACCCTTCCCAAACTTTCTGACACCACTGAGAAAGGGTGGGTTTTATCTCCAACAGTTGTCACCAAAAAAGGGTTAAGCGGATCAAGTCATTTTACTGTTTTAAAAAGATGAGCAGTGGCCTCTGCTTCGATAACCCGCCTCGGCTT